>CAIWLA010000001.1 GCA_903913345.1 uncultured Magnetococcales bacterium
AAGAAAAATTCGTTATTTTCCTCTTCACCCTTTGAAAGATACGTATCCATGGTTGGCGTATATTCTTTCGCAAAATTCATGGAATCAAAATCGAGTCCTTGATAGGCATGAATGGTGTTGAAAAACTCCGGCTTGTAGGCGTTGGAAGCGGTGGTGGCATAGCCAAAATCTTTCAAAATGGTGGGCAGGCAATAGGTTTTCGATCCGGTGAACAGATTGAATTCTATCTGGTCGAACTCCTGGAAAGCCGGTACGCCACAGAGGGCCTCGAATTCGGGTTGGGCGGTATATCCGCCAAAGATGGGTGAAACAGAAAATCCCTGATTTTTTCCAACCAGCTTGAGATAATCTGGATGAATGGGATGGATATTTTTGGGTATTTTATCAAACAGGGTGGGGTCAATAAAACTCTCCAGGATGATCAGATGGACATTTTTCCCATTGACCTTTTCGCTCATTTCCGGCGGTATACGAAGGGAAAGTTGCTCCTCATGGCGATAATTGACCAGATTGTGCACAGTCTCTCGGCGTTTGGCCTCATTATAGAGAGATGTACTCAGTCGTCCGTTTCTGCCGACATTGATGAGAGTGGAATAGTAGATGACTTCATCGGAGAGTTGCTTGAAGCGTTGAACAAATGTCTCCGGGTAGAAAATGGGAGAGATAAAAATCAGCAGTGCAGGCAGCAGTATGGCCACCCCCTTCAAAGTGAAGCGCAAGGAGAAGAGGAACAACAGGAGGGGCACCAGAAGGAGCAGTCCCAACAACACACTCAATCCCGTATCCATCACGCCGAGCAATTCCGGGATCTGGGTCACCTCCACCCATTTGGGAATACGGTCGAAGCGCATATAATAATAATCGTGTCCCAGATACAGGGCGACCAGAGGCAGGGCGGCCACCAGGGACTGCCATCGGGAGGGTTTGGTGAGGAGATTCAGGCAGAGGTATAGATACAGCAGCAATGGAATTTCCATGCGCCATACCCCTTGGGCGGATGTGTCGAGCGGCGAGTAGGTGATATAGAGATAGACAACGGCCAAAAACAGGGTATATCGGTTTAACAAAAGGGGCTGAATCACGGTGCGTAGCATGGACAGAGATCCTGGGGCGAGCGCGTAAAACGATGACAGTGGGTCCGGGGACCATCGGCCTCCAACGGGGGTTTTGGATCGATACCCTTAACCCGGCTATTGTAACATACCACACACAACCGGGTAAACAGGGCACAACAACGATGGGATGAATCGGCGGAGTTGGCCTCCTGGATCGGCCATCATCGATGATCAAGGCCATCGTTTGTCTGTCACAGACCGCCTTCCGGGGGGTTCAGATGACGTTGAATGGATTGGCGAAGGCGATCCATTGGTACGGCCCGATGGATGCTGGCCTGACCGATGCTGTTGATCAGGACGAGACGCAGGGCACCGTCCATGACCTTTTTGTCTCTGGCCATGGCATCCAGATAGTGGTCCACCGGAAAATCGGGTGCCTTGACCGGCAGTCCGCAACGGGTGAGCAGCTGCCGAATGCGGGCGACATCCGAGGCACGGCACAGATTCAGTTGTTGAGAGAGATCGGCCGCCATGACCATTCCGATGGCGACCGCCTCGCCATGCAGCCAATGCCCATAACCGGCCAGGGTCTCGATGGCATGGCCGAAGGTATGCCCCAGATTCAACAAGGCGCGCGGTCCCCCTGCGGTCTCCCGTTCATCGCCAGACACAATGGCGGCCTTGATGGTAGTACACGTGCAGATGGTGTCGATCAACAACCGGTGCTCCAGATCGAGTATCCCCTCCACCCCCTGTTCCAGGTGTGCAAAAAAGGCCGCATCCCAGATAATGCCATACTTGATCACCTCTGCCATGCCTGCCAGCCGTTCCCGTTGGGGCAGGGTGGTCAGGGTATCCACGTCGATGATCACCTGTCTGGGCTGATAAAAGGCCCCGATCAGGTTTTTGCCGAGGGGGTGGTTGATCCCGGTCTTCCCCCCGACGGAGGCATCCACCTGGGAGAGGAGGGTGGTGGGCACCTGAACAAACGGGACGCCCCGCAAAAAGGTGGCGGCGGCAAATCCGGTCATATCGCCCACGACACCGCCCCCCAGGGCCAGAAGGGTCGCCGAACGTTCAAAACAGTGTTGAATCAAGGCGTCAAAGAGGATTTGCAAATGCGGCCAATCTTTATAGGCTTCGCCATCCGGCAACACAATGGCCAGGGTGACAAAACCGTGTTGGCGCAGGGCCGTTTCCACCGCCTCCAGATAGCGGGGGGCCACTGTGGTGTTGGTGACAATGGCCACCTGTTTGCCGGGCAACAGGGGCCGCAACCTCGCCCCCAACTGCGACAGCAGACCGGTTCCCAGCACAATGTCGTAGGATCGATCCCCAAGGGGGACGGCCAGGATTTCATCCGGGATGGCGGTGGCACTCTTATGGGGTGTTGGTTTTGGTTGGCCCATCGTCTCGTCCAGGTTCCTCTGTTTTGTGCCACGGCAACGTTGTGGTCCGGGTGGAATCGTTTGGTTTGGTGGCGGGTTCTTCGATGACGACTTCACCATCACGAATGCGAACAACCCGGCCTTCGTTGACGCCCATATAACTGCCGACACGGATGATATGACCGATGCCATCGGGATCTTCCACCATGGCCACCAGATCGCGGTTGGATGGTGCCCACCCTTGAGCCTCGGCATCGAACAGGATGGCGACCAATTTTAGACTGTCCAGTTGGAAGGATTCCAGGAACTCTTTTTCGCGCCGGTTTTTTTGTGGGCGTGGGTTGGCCGATTCGTCCGGAACGGCAGCAACCGGGGGTTGAAAGGGATCCCGTTTGCCTTGGGCGCGATAGACAAAGGAATCGGCCCCGGTCATTTTTATCTCTGGTGGTGCGGCCATTTCCGCCAGGGCATCGGTTCCACTCAGCAGGAGGCCGATCAGGAAAAGGGTGCGGACGTTCATGGTTTTCCTTTCCCTTTGTTGGCGTTCTCTTTTTGTTCCACTGCCTGTTGCTGGAGGAAACGGTAGGTGGTGGCACGGGCCTTGGTGATCAGCACCCCTGGCCGATCTTTGGGTGGTTCCATGGTCATGTCGGCAAAGGTGACAATGCGCGACATTTTCGCGACCTGATCCATGAACAGGGCGGTGGCGTGAAAGGAACCGCGCATTTCCAGGCTCACTGGCACTTCGGCATACAACGCCCGCGCAATGTCAGGCCCCGGTGCGAACAGGAGGAATTCCAGCCCCTGTTCGTGTCCCGCATTGGAAATATCGGTAAGCAGGGTCGGAATCTCCTTCTCGGAGGGCAACTTTTGCGCCAATTTCTCCTCTTCTTTCTTCAACTTGTCCAACTCTTCGCGCATCTGCGGCAGTTTGGCCAACAGACGCCGTTTGGAGGCCATCTGTTCCTCCTGCATGTGGATATCGGCATGCAATTTGTCCATCGTGTTGAGCCGATCTTGCAGGAAAAAATAGCCATATCCGGCGGTGAGCAGGAGAAGGATGCCCAGCGCAACCCCGATCTTCTGGATCGGCTTCAGGCGCAGTATGATCAGGGGGTCAAATCCCAGTTCCATGGTTGCAGGTTTCCCAAGCGGATGCCGTCAGGACATCACGCCATCAAAAGGTATTGGGTGCCGCCTGGCGTCCCTCTGGAGAGGGCGTGGCAGCGGGGATCGATTTTTTGGGCATGGCAAAGGTGAGACTGAGGGCAAACGATTTGATCTTGTCCTTGTCCTTTTTCTCTTTCTCTTTCTGTTCTTTCAACTCTTGCTGCGCAACCTTGGACAACTCCACATCGGCAAAAAAGGGGGAGAGGGCCAACTGCCGCATGAAATCCGCCACCACCGCACTGGAGGTGGCCAGGCCGTTCAAGGTCAACACATTTTTTTGTGTCTCGATCTTGGTCAGCCAGACCTGTTCGGGAATGGTTTTGGTCAGTTCGTCCAACAGGTGGATGGGGACGGTCTGTTCATTGCTGAGACGGTTGATAATCTCCAATCGGGTCAAGGCCAGGGCCTTCCGGTCGTTGATATCCTTGACCTCTCCCAGCTTTTCGTTCAACTCCTGGATGGTTTGAGCCTGTTTTTTCTGGGTGTCAGTCAGGGTTTCAATGGTGTCCAGAACGAGCAGATCAATCCCGAACAGGAGTATCAGACCGATCACGAAGGTGGTCGCCCAGGCGATCAGGATGGTGTTCAGGTTGCGGTGTCGTTGCGCGAGACGGTAGGGCAGCAGATTGATGCGAATCATGGCCTATCCCCCCGCAACGCCAAGCCAAAAGCCACCATGAACCGGGGTGCCATGGCCCGGAGTCTCTCCGTTTGTGCGGTCTCCTGCTTGCCACGGAGGACGCGATGTGTCAAATTGGCAAATGGATTGGCTATGCTGACCGGCAAATTCAGACGGTCCTGGATGAAGAGGTCCGCCTTCGGCAGCAGCGCGCAACCGCCAGAGAGGCAAACGGCGGTGACCGGTTGATCCGGGTTGCCCGCTTTCTGAAAACTGATGGCCTGGCGGATCTGTTGGACCACCTGTTCCAGGAAAGGAAAAACCGTTTCTGTCTCCATTTTGATCGGATCGGAATGGTATCCGGCCCGTTGTTCTGGCATAATGAGCCACTGTTCGGCCTCTTCCCCGCTCAGGTCATAGAGGCTCTTGAGTTCCTGAATAATCTGCCGACCGCCCAAAGAGTGGTCTCTGATGTAGCCGGGCAGGCCATTGCCGGTCATGATGGCCACATTCAAGAAGGTGGTTCCCAGGTTGACCAGGGCCATGGCCCCCATCTCCGGGTGGCCCTCCTGGGGGGGGGTGGGGGCAGAGGGGGGCCTCAGGGCCACGCTTGTCCCGTCTCTGGTGTGGGGCTGAACAAGGGCCTGATAGGCATTGATGAGACAATACAGGTCGAGGTCACAGACCCGTGGTTCCAGGCCCGCCTGACGAACGACCTCTGTGTGTCCATGGATCAAATCCTTTTTGCAGGCCGTCAGGAGAACCTCCATGGTCTCTTTCTGTTGATTGAGAATCTGGAAATCCAGATTGACATCCTCTATGTCAAAGGGGATATACTCTTCGGCCTCCAGCGCGATCTGGTCTTCCAGATCCAATTCGGTCATGGTGGCCATCTGGATCTTTTTGGTGATGATGGACGATCCCCCCAGAGAGAGGGCGGTCTGTTTGGTGGTGATGCCGGTGGAGGTCAGCAAATCCTTGATCGCCTGGGTGACAATCTCCGCCTGCTTGATCTGTCCGTCCATGACGGCGTCCGGGGGAAGGGGTTGGATACCGCAATGCAGCAACTGCCACGCCTTGCCGTTGCGTTGGATTTCAGCCACCTTGATGGCGGACGCACCGATATCCAGGCCGACAATCGGTCGATGGGCCACCGATGGACCTGGTCGGGTGTGGCGGCGAAAGAGGGAAGGCAGAGAGAACATGGCGTCTCAAATGGCATTATTGAAAGGATGTGGCGCGTTCCAGCCACGAGGCAATCGACCAGCAACCGTATGATAGCGCAACCGGCCGTTTTTGCCAGGGCTTTGAACAGCGGGCATGCAGGTCAACGTATATTCCACTTTTTTGGCAAGTTTGTGCATGATCCATGGCTAATACTCCAGAAACAAGAACTTCCCGCCCATCGCGACCCAGGAGATCATCGGCACAGGAGGGATCCGTGCGCCGTCCGCCTCTCTCGCGCCGCCGGACGGTCCCAAAAATGACCAGCCCTGGCGGAGGTTGGCGATGGT
>CAIWLA010000002.1 GCA_903913345.1 uncultured Magnetococcales bacterium
GGAGATCAAGGCCCGGCTGGACTTCGGGGCCAAGGCCATCGACTGGCGCGGGCTGTTCAAAAATCCCGGCGCGTAAACTCCCATTCACCTGATATAAAAAGGAAAAAACCATGAAAAATTGGGTTCAGCCGGGCATCACCATCACGGTGATTGCCCCTGTGGCCGTGAACAGCGGCGACGGACTGCTGGTCGGTGCCCTGTTTGGTGTCGCCACCGCCACGGCGGCCATCAGCACGAATGTGGAAATGATCACCGTGGGTGTGGTGGACCTGCCCAAGGCGGCGGTGGCCATCACCCAGGGGGCGAAACTCTACTGGGATAATAGCACCAAGACCCTCACCACGACCGCCACCGGCAACACCATGGTTGGTTGCGCCATCGTGGCCGCCGCCGTCGGGGACAGCACCGTCCGCATGCGGCTGAACGGGGTGGCGGTGTGAGCAGGTGGGACAACCTGCTCAACCTGGCGAACCGGACATGCCTGGCCACCTTTGGCGTGCCGGTCGTCTACACCCCCTCCCTGGAAACCCGGATGGAACTGGGTGGTACCCCCATCAGCCTGGTGGGGGTGTTCGACGAAAAGCGGGACATTGTCACCCTCATGGGGAGCGGCGGCCTCGATGCCGTCGTTCCCCATCCGGTGGTGGAGATCAGAGTGGCCGACCTGGGGATCGATCCCATGACCGGTGACGAGGTGGCGGTCAATGGACTGGCCTACCGCGTTCTGGATGTGCAACTCGACGGCAAGGGGATGGCCTTGCTGCATCTTGGTCAGTCGGTCGATCCATTCGCTGTCTGACGGGGCAGAGGCTATCGGTCAATCGCAGTGTGTACCCTGTTTACCTGGGCAGCAGTTTCAGTTCCAGCTTGCACCCCACGGCAGAGGCATACCGACGCAGGGTGGCCAGGGAAGGCGAAATCCGCCCATTTCCCAGAGAAGATTCCAATCGGGAAATGGCACTTTTGGTGGTTCCCATGCGTTGGGCGATCTCCTCCTGGGTCAAACCCGCCGCTTTGCGTGCTTCCAGAAAAGTCGTCAACGCGGTGTATTCTTCCTCAAGGGCATCGTAGGCGGTTTTAAATTCCGGATCGGCCATCCAACGAGCTGTATCCTCTTGCATATGGGGTACGGGGTCGTAGCGGTCAGAATCCATGTTTGATCTCCTTGAGCCGTCTTTTCGCGATAGCCAGTTCGTGTTCAGGGATTTCCTGCGTTTTCTTGATGAAAGAGTGGAGCATGACAACCTGCCAACCCACTTGTGTGCAATAGAACACTCTACCAGTTCCTTCCTTACCTTTGGGTCGCAATTCGAACAGGCCATCCCCCAAGGCACGGGAATGAGGCAGTCGCAGGTTCGCTCCATAGATGGTCAGAAGATCGTACAACCGCAGCAAATTGGCACGAATACCTGCTGGCAGTGCATCGATTTCGGCCCTTACCTTGGGCGAATAGTAGGTGATCGTCCAGTTCATAGGTGCATGTTAGCCGTTATGCTAACAACGTGCAAGGGCATTCACCGTTGCAGTGACATGGACGAGCAAAATTTTTACTCCCAAACCCCGCCCAGGCGGGGTTTTCCATTTTGGAGCTGCCCATGGTCGTCACCTACGAGCCAATAGACTTGGTAATGGCCAATGCCTGCCTGCTCGCCTGGGACCATCGGATGGGACCGCTGCTACGCGGAAACCAGCGTGGAATGCATCACGGGCTGTTCCATGACGGACATCCTGTCCCGGTTCAACAAAATGGTGGACCGGGGCATCAAACCCTACCCGATGGTCTTCGATGCAGGGCGCAGAGACTTGAAGGCATTCCAGAGATGGGCGGTCACCGGATTGTATCGGGCCTGCCCATGGGATGAATACCGGGGCAATCGGCGGGGGGTTGCTGTCCATCCGTTCAACCATTGGCAAAAGGGGCCAGCAAATGATGAGCCACTCAAAGGCAGCTCTCACGGATGAGGAGTTGAAGTCCCGATACGCCTGGACCCTGGATCGCAAAATCGAAGAGTCCTGCCTCAGAATTATAGACTGGCACTCCCGCTTCGGCGGACGGGTGTCCGTGTCGTTCTCCGGCGGGCTTGACTCGACAGTGCTCCTGGATCTGGTGCGGAACAAGTGCGGGTATTCCGAGGAGATGGGCAAGACCACCACCTTTTCGGCAAAAAGCGCGGCAGATGGCCTGCTCGTCCTGGCCACCGCAGGCATGCAGGCCGACGATGCCATGCAGGCCCTGCCCACCGTGATGCACATGGCCACGGTGGCGGCGGGGGAAATGGGGAGTGCCATCCCGGACATTAAACAGTCGGCAGACACCCTGCTGACCATCATGAATTCGTCCGGGTTCAAGAGCAGCAATCTGGCCGCCATCAGTGATGTCATTGTCACCACGGCCCAATCCTCCATGACCACCGTCAACGCCGTCGGGGAGTCGTTGAAACGATCC
>CAIWLA010000003.1 GCA_903913345.1 uncultured Magnetococcales bacterium
AAAATCTGGCCTCCGCCCGCAATTTTCTCTTTGTGGGGGAAGCACCGTTTTACAAACAAGTGGAGGCCGTGACGGGCAAGAAATATCGTCATGTGGCCTTCCTCTCCTTCTGTGATGTCA
This sequence comes from uncultured Magnetococcales bacterium, assembly GCA_903913345.1. Taxonomy (GTDB): domain Bacteria; phylum Pseudomonadota; class Magnetococcia; order Magnetococcales; family Magnetaquicoccaceae; genus Magnetaquicoccus. Next base: position 121 of record CAIWLA010000003.1, read on the forward strand.
AGGTCGGCCAAATGATGGCGGACTACCGGGATGCCTACACGGGTTTCATGCCCTGCCGCGTCTCGATCGTAGAGGACAAATCAGGAAAGTTGTGGCTGTATACCATGAACCTGGATATGATGATCCATGGGGGTCGTCGATTGCCGGAGCCTCTGCGCAGCGAGGCATTGCGCGTTCGGAATGTGCTCTGGGATATGGTACACGGTGCAGCAAAGGGCGAGTTTTAGAAGGGGGTTCTTCGGAAAAAGGGCGCGTTTGACCCGCTCCATCCAAACGGGGCAGGAAGGGGGTGCTTTTCGAGGGCCTTAATCCATTTTGATGGGAGGAAAATCATGCAACAAAGCAAAATCCGTATGTTGACAGTCGTTGGTGGCGTGTTGGCCGGTGTCGTGCTGTTGGGTTCCTCTTCTGCCGATGCGGCTGCCACGGGGGCCATGCTGGCCAATCCCTGCGCCGGTTGTCACGGAACCAATGGCGTCTCCGGTGGACCGGCCATGCCCAGCATTGCCGGCATGCCCGCCAAGTATTTCAAGGTCGTCATGGCCGATTTCAAGAGCGGCAAGCGTCCCTCCACCATCATGGGGCGTCTGGCCAAGGGCTATTCGGAAGAAGAGACCGCCTTGATGGCCGACTTTTTTGCCCAACAAAAGTGGCAGAATGGCAAGAACGCACCGCAATCCAAAATGGCCACCCCAGTGGATGCCAAGCTGGTGAAGACGGGCGAGGATGCGGCCAAGGATGGCAAGTGCGACAAGTGTCACGAAGACAATGGCGTCTTCCAGGACGACGATACGCCGCGCGTGGGGGGACAGTGGTTGGATTATCTGCGGATCAAAATGCACGATCTCAAAAATCCGGCCCTCACCATTCCACAAGCTGACAAGATGAAGACGGGGATTGACAAACTGTCGGCGGAAGAGTTGGAAGCCGTGGCCCATTTTTATGCCAGCCAGCAGAAGTAAGACTGCAAAGGAGATTAACCATTATGACCAATCTGACACGTAGAGGTTTTATCAAACTGACGGGTGGTGTAGCGGCTATTGGCCTGACATCTTCCTTCGCAGCACCCAGCATTGCCGGTGATGCCAAGCACAAGGTGGTGGTGGTCGGGGGCGGATATGCCGGGGCCGTGGCTGCCAAATATATCCGCATGGCCGATCAAAACATCCATGTCACCCTGATCGAAAAAGATGCCAGCTATTATTCCGGTCCGTTGAGCAACTGGGTCATCGCCGGTTTTCGGGATCTGTCGGTCCAAAAGTGGGAATACGATGGCCTCAAAAAGCATGGCATCGAGGTGGTGATTGATACCGTCACCGGTATCGATGCCGCCGCCAAATCGGTCACCACAGCCGGTGGCCACAAGTTCGCGTATGACCGTCTGGTCGTGGCCCCCGGTATCGACTTCAAGGATTTCCCAGGCTACGATGCCGAGGCCCAAAAGGTCATTGTCCCGGCCTGGAAGGCGGGTCCAGAGACCGTCACCCTGCACAAACAGTTGGCCTCCATGAAGGATGGGGACAACTTTATCCTGGTGGCTCCTGCCGATCCCTATCGCTGCCCGCCCGGACCCTACGAACGGGCCAGTCTGGTTGCCCACTATCTGAAGAAAAACAAGCCAAAATCCAAGCTGATCATCCTGGATGCCAAGCCCAAATTTTCCAAGCAGGGGCTGTTCCAGGAAGGCTGGACCAAGCTGTACGGCTTTGGCACGGACAACAGCATCATCAAATGGGTCTCCGGTGCCGAAGGGGGCAAGGCGGTGCGGATCGATGCCAAAGAGATGGCCGTCTACACCGACAATAATGGCTTCGAGGAAAAACATGTCGGCGGGGTGATCAACCTGATTCCGCCCAACGTGGCCGGTACCATTGCCAAGGTGGCGGGTTTGACCAACGAAGGCGGTTGGTGCCCGGTCCATCTGAACACCTTTGAATCCAAGATTCACAAAGGGGTATATGTCATCGGTGACTCCAGCGTTTCGGGTGGGATGCCGAAATCCGGGTATGCCGCCAACTCTCAGGCCAAGGTGGTGGCCGCGACCATTGTGGCCCAGTTGAATGGCAAGGAACCGGGAGAACCCTCCTACGTCAACACCTGCTACAGCATGTTAAGTCCGGATTATGGTATTTCCGTGGCGGCCGTCTGGAAATTTGATCCGGCCGATCCCGACAAGGTCAAGGAGATCACCTCCGGTGTCTCTCCCGCCAATGCCCCGGAATTTGTCCGCAAGCAGGAAGCGTTGTATAACGAAAGCTGGTATCAGAGCATCATGTCCGATACCTTCGGTTGATCGATCCACTGAGGGGATCGCCTGCTTGACAGGGGCGATCCCCTCGGCCATGACCGGGGAGCGGCCTTTGGCCGCTCCCCCTATGCCCTCACTCTTTTTGAATCGTTTGAGGGCTTTGTCTTATCGACGGTTCAAGAAGGGAAAACGGCATTCCGAAGCAGTCTGAATTTCTTTTTGTCAACGCCCAGTTGGAGGCTTGAAATGGTTATGAATCAAAAAAATGCTGTCTCACGCAGAAATTTTTTCCGTACCGCCGGGGCCATGGGTGCGGCCGTGGCCGCCAGTAGTCTGCTCGGTGTCCCGTTTGTCCAGGCAGAAGAGGCCGCCGCTCCAGCCGCAGCCGCTCCAGCCGCTCCAGCGGCTGCCAATGTGGATGAATTGATTGCCAAGTTGATGGGTCCGGGTCCAATCGCCATGGAGAAGGTGACGTTGGACATTCCCGACACGGCGGAAAATGCCTCATTGGTGCGGATGCCCATCGTGGTCGATCATCCCATGGAAGCCAACAACTTTATCCAGACGGTGGCCCTGTTCATAGACAACAATCCCAACCCGTCCATTGCCCAGTTTGAGTTTACCCCCGAAGCGGGCAAGGTGGCCATCGAGTTTCGTTCCCGCATGGCCAAGTCTTCCAAGGTACGGATCATCGCCAAGAGCAATACCGGCAAGCTGTATGGTCTGGTCAAAGAGATCAAGGTGGCTGCAGGCGGTTGCTCCGGCTAGGCCCTTGTAAAAACGTCTACAACGGTTGATAAGGATAAAATAATCATGGCAGAAGAGATTGGCAGCCCCAAAATTCGCGGTCCGAAAGATCCCGTCAAGAAAGGGGAGCTGGTAGAGATCAAATCCCTCATCAAACATCCCATGGAGAGTGGGTTGCGCAAAGACAAGGCGACCGACACCCTGATTCCCGCGCACTTTATCGAAAGTGTCGTGGTGGAATATGGCGGAAAGCCGGTTCTCAAGGCAACCTGGTCTGGAGCCGTTTCCAAGGATCCTTTCTTCTCTTTCTTTGTCAAGGCAGAGGCGACCGGTCCACTGAAAATGACCTGGAAGGACAACAAAGGCCAGGCATTCGATGCCAGCACCACCATCACGGTGGCATAGAGCACAGGGCAGGTTGGATTTGGGGGGCGTGATGCCCCCCAAATTCTGTTGAGACTTCGTCTGGTGAAGGGCGCGCCGATCTGATGCGCTCTGGTCGTGGGCGAATCGAGTCGAGAGGGGAAGATTGGATACTCGATCCTGTTTAAATAAATGATGTATCGGATATTTTTTGCATCGAAGCAAACACTCGCATCAACCGACTGGCTCTGATTGACCAGTCATTGGGGTGTTGTTGGGCGATTGCCGACCCACCTCATGGAACAAAGGGAGACAAAAATGGAAACCTGTAGAAAATTGAAATGCCCAACCCAGTCCTGGGAACGCTTGCCGCCGTCCGGGCGGGCCAGTCACCTCCGTCTCTGGCTCTTCCTCGCGGCCTTCCTTCTCCTCCTGTCCCCGACGATACGGACGGTACAGGCGGCAGACGGTGAGGCGGCTCCTGCCAAACTCACTGCTGAAGAGGTCAGTAAAATCAGTGCCATCTGCGTCTCCTGCCACACGGAAGAGAGCCGTGGAATTGTTCAGCAATGGGGCCAGTCGAAACATTACGGGGCCAAGGTGGGCTGCTATGAGTGCCACCAGGCGGAAAAAGGGGACCCGGATGCCGTCATGCATAAGAAGTATCTGATCTCCGTTCTGGTCACGCCGAAAGATTGTGGTCGATGCCATCCAGCGGCGGCCAAGCAATATACGGAGAGCAAGCACGCCCAGGCGGCCAGCAGCATGGAAAAGGGTATCGATCACACCCTGGCGACCGTGGTCCAGGGTAACGGCACCGAGGCCGGGATCGCGGCGGCGACCACTGGTTGCGTCAAGTGTCACGGTTCCAAGGTCAAGATTATGCCCAGCGGCAAGTTTGACCCGGCCACCTGGCCCAATTCCGGAATCGGGCGCGTCAATCCCGATGGCTCCGTGGGCACCTGCACGGCGTGTCACCAACAGCATGACTACTCTCTGGCCCAGTCCAGACGCCCGGAGACCTGTGGCAGATGCCATCAGGGTTCGGCCCATGCCCAGCAGGAGATCTACGGCCAATCCAAGCATGGGATAGGCTTCCAGGCCAATCTGGCCAACATGCACCTGGATTCACCCAAGTGGATCCCTGGCCAGGACTATGTTTCCGGTCCCACCTGCGCGACCTGTCACATGTCCGCCACCCTGAAAACCGGCGTGACGCATGATGTGAGCCAGCGGATCAGTTGGAATCTGACCCAACCCGTCTCCAAGAAGGATGAGAAGGCCGACGATCGCCGGAAAGAGATGCGGGCCGTCTGCACCTCCTGTCATACCGAAAAGACCGTGCTGAGCTTTTACGAACAGTTTGACAATATTGTCAATCTGTACGACAGCAAATATGGCGAACCGGGCAGCCGGTTGATGGAGGGCCTCCTCAAGGCCGGTCTGCGGACCGAGAAAGCCTTCGATGATCCCATCGAATGGACCTGGTTCAAGCTGTGGCATCAGGCGGGTCGCAACGCCCGTCAGGGGGCCGCCATGCAGGCTCCAGACTTTGTCCAGTGGCAGGGATTCTATGAAATTGCCCGGTTGTTCTATGCCGAATTGATCCCCCAGGCGGAGGCTTTGATCCAAAAGGCCGAAGCGGCGGGACGCGGTGATGCGGTCAAAGAGGTCAAAAAGCTCCTTGACGACATCAAGAATGACCCAGCCAATAAATGGATGAATGGTCAATAAACTTCAAAACGCCCCCTCCTCCGGGAGGGGGTAGGAAGGATCTACTGTCCATGAAACGATACCTCTTTTTTCTTGCCACGCTCTTTTTGGGGCTGCTCTTGTTGCCCGATGTATCGCTGTCCGGTGGTGATGCGGCATCGATAATGGGGGCGCATGAGGCCTTTACAGTCACCAAAGAGACCGGGAATGACAAATGTCTCTACTGCCATGGAGTCAAAGGGTTCAGCACCCCCACGAGCGATGGCCAGGGACACAGTAGTCGGCAGAATCTGTACGTTGACACAGAGAAATTATCGAAAAGTGTCCACGGCAAACGACTCTGCGTGGATTGCCATACGGCCATCACCAAGGTGCCCCACGAAGAGGGGAAACGCCTGCGGGTGGACTGTGTACGGTGCCATACGGATCTGAACAAAAAGCTGAGCGCGGATCCGAACAAAAGCGTGGAAGTACCCGCGCGGGTTGTTGAAAATATCACCATGTACATGGACTCGGTCCATGCCAAGCCCCGCAAGGATGATCCCAGTCGGCCCAATGCCTATTGCAGCGACTGTCATAATGGCCATGCCGTCTATCCTGAGGGCAGCGCGGATCGGAAGGATTTTCACCTCATGTCTCCCCTCATCTGCGGCAGTTGCCATCCAAAGCAGTTGAAGGCGTATGAAAACTCGGTGCATGGCAGTGCCGTGTTGCGGTGGGGTGACGAGAAAAAACCGGTCTGTGCCAGTTGCCATACCACCCATCGGATCCAACGTCCGGCCTCAACGGCTGGTCAGTTGATCATCACGGAGAGTTGCGGTGGCTGTCACAAGAAGGAGTACAAGAGCTATTCCTCCACCTATCATGGTCAGATCAACAAGCTGGGCTATGTCAACACGGCCAAGTGTTTCAACTGCCATGAGTCTCACGACAACAAGCGGATAACGGATCCCGCATCCAAGGTGCATCCCGATAATCGTGGCAAGACCTGCAAGGCCTGTCACAAGGGGGTGTCATCCGGTTTTCTCTCCTTCCAACCCCATGGCAGCACACAGGATTTCAAGAATTATCCTGAAATGTGGCTGGCTTCCAAGGGGATGATCGGTCTGTTGGTCGGTGTCTTTGCCGTCTTCTGGACCCATTCTTTCCTGTGGATGTTGCGGGAACGGAAAGAGAAACAGTTGGGCCATCATCACAAATTGCCCAAGGATGTGGAAGAGGCTCCGATCCCGGCGACGGGCAAGCGGGTCAATGTACAACGTTTTCCGGCCTTGTGGCGGTTGGCGCATATCAGCTTCGCGCTCTCCATCATGGTGTTGGGGTTCACGGGTCTGACGGTGGAGTATTCCGATACCTTCTGGGCCAAAACCGTTGCCCATATCCTGGGTGGATCGACCAACATGGCGTTTATCCATCGTATCGGAGCCGTGGTGTTTGTGGGTGTCTTCTTTATCCACCTGGTGGCGGTTTTGCACAAACTGCTCATCAAGAACCGGAAGACCTTCCAGTGGTTCGGCCCCCATTCGTTGGTGCCGCGTTGGCAGGATTTGTGGGATCTCATTGCCATGCTCAAGTGGTTTTTTGGCAAGGGTCCACGGCCTTACTTCGATCATTGGACCTACTGGGAAAAGTTTGACTACTGGGCACCCTTCTGGGGCGTCAGCATTATCGGTGGCTCCGGCCTGGTGCTGTGGTTTCCGGTCACTGCGGGCGAGTATCTGCCGGGATGGATTTTCAATGTGGCCACCATTTTCCATGGGGAAGAGGCGGTCCTGGCGATCATATTCATCTTTTCTGTACACTTTTTCAACTGCCACCTGCGGCCCAGCAAGTTCCCATTGGACATCATGATGTTTGTGGGCAGCATGCCGTTGGAGGAGTTCAAAGAAGAACGGACGGTAGAGTTTCAACGGGCGGTCAAAGAGGGCACACTGGAAGGGATGATGGTTGAGCCACCCTCCAGCCAGTTGAAGCGCAATTCCAGAGTGTTGGGCTTCACCCTCATTGGGACCGGTTTGACCCTGTTGTTCCTGGCTCTCTCAGGAATGCTGACGGAGATTACGCATTTCTTCCATGGCTAAAAAAAGACCGGTTCGGGCGACCGTTTGGTCGCCCGAACCGGTGGAAGAAATGGCCGGTCCGGGCAGGAAAGGGGTAGGATGACAGAATGGAAAAAGGCGGCTGATCGTGTAGACGAGAGGCCGTTTTTTTCTTGGCGAAATGGACTCTCTTTGTCGTGCAAGATTGCTTTGCCTGGGAATCCGCCCATCTCATGTACCGTATGGCCAATGGCGAGGATCATGCCCCATGGAACTGACCCATCACTCCCGTGTTGCCATTGTGGGCGGCGGTCCGGCTGGATCGCTTACAGCCTACTTCATGCTGGACATTGCCCACAATCTGGGCATTCACATTAACGTCGAAATCTACGAACCCGCCCAATTTTCCGCACCTGGACCCAAGGGGTGCAACCATTGTGGCGGCATTGTCTCTGAAACCCTGGTGCAAATGCTGGCCATGGATGGCATCAACCTGCCCCCAGAGGTGGTTCAACGCGGATTGGATTCCTATGCGTTGCACACCGAGGTGGGTTCGGTCCGCATCCACAGCGAACTGCCGGAAATGCGCATTGCCGCCCTTTATCGCGGTTCCGGTCCCCTCCATTGCGTTGCGGCAGAGGAAAACGGGGAAAAGGTGCCCTATCACAGTTTTGACGGCTATTTGTTACACCTGGCGGTGGCGAAAGGGGCCAAAATCCATCCCCACCGGGTAACACAGGTCTCTCGCAAGGACAATCTGCCGGTGGTTTCGGCCAAGGGGATGGAGGATCGGAGTTACGATCTGGTGGTCGGGGCCGTAGGCGTGAACGATGGTGGTCTCAAGGTGTTCCATGAATCGGCACTCCGTTTTGTTCCTCCCAAAACGACCAAGGCCTTCGTCACGGAGATCCGCATGGGTTGGGAAAATGTAAACCGTTATTTCGGCAACACCATGCAGGTTTTTTGCTGCACATTCCCCGTGTCGACTTTTCCGCCATCATTCCCAAGGGAGAGTATGTCACGGTGGTCATGCTGGGCAAAAGCCTGGACAAGGAGACCGCCACCCGGTTTTTATCCCACCCCCAGGTCAAGGGCTGTTTTCCTGCGGAGACTGACCTGACCCCGAAGGCGTGTCAATGCCTGCCCGATGTCTGTCTGGGCATGGCGGATCCGCCCTTTTCCGACCGGGTGGTATTGGTGGGAGACGCCGCTGTGAGCCGACTCTACAAGGATGGCAATGGAGCCGCCTACCGCACCAGGGTGAATTTGTTCCAGGCAGGAAACGATGCAGAATCATGGAGGTACTGTTTTCGTCTGGACATCGCCGACCGACTCTGGTACAAACGTCTGAC
>CAIWLA010000004.1 GCA_903913345.1 uncultured Magnetococcales bacterium
CCCATCCGAACCGGAAGAGGTGGCCATGACGAAACTCGAACCGATCGTGGAGACGGAGGCCCCATCCGAACCGGAAGAGGTGGCCATGACGAAACCGGAAACAGGGCCGGAACCGGCCATGACAGCGGCATCGCACCCGCCTCTGGCTGGCCAACCGGCGTTCCGCATGGCCGGAAAAATCGCCGCAGCGGCGGCACCGACCGAGTTGCCTGAGGGAGAGGGTCCATCGAAATCGGCGGGATCCCCGGTGTACCCTGAGCCGATGCAGCCCTTGACAATCGATCTATTGAGAGAAGCGTATGGAGAACGGGTGGAACGGATTGTCGGCGAGATGGCACAGCAAATATTGCGTGAGATCCTGCCCGGACTGCTGGAAGAGGCCATCCGGGCCGAGTTGGAACGGATCAAAAACCCAGGGCAGGGTTAGTACCATGGCACAGCGACCCGGATTGCCCAACCGTTGGCCGACGGATGGCGGACGATGAGCGGGACAGAGCCTTCTCTTCCCAAGGCGTATGATCCGGTTGGGGTCGAGCGGCGTTGGTACACCCATTGGGAAGAGAACGGTTATTTTGCAGCCGGGGAAAAGGCGGGACGCCCCTCCTACTGCATCATGATTCCGCCCCCCAATGTCACGGGGACGCTGCACATGGGACATGCCTTTCAAAACACCCTGATGGATGCCCTGATTCGTCAGCGGCGGATGGGCGGGGACCACACCTTGTGGCAGACGGGGACGGATCATGCGGGCATCGCCACCCAGATGGTGGTGGAGCGTCAATTGGCCAACGAGGGAAAAACCCGCCAGGATTTGGGCCGGGATCCCTTTCTGGAACGGGTCTGGCAGTGGAAGGCCCACTCCGGGGGGACCATTGTCCACCAGTTGCGGCGTCTGGGTGCCTCTTGTGACTGGAAACGGGAGGCCTTCACCCTGGATGCCTCACTCTCCCGTGCCGTGCGGGAGGTCTTTGTCCGCCTGTATGCCGAGGATTTGATCTATCGGGGAACCCGTCTGGTCAACTGGGATCCCGTGCTGCTGACAGCCGTTTCCGATCTGGAAGTGGTCTCCGAGGAGGAGGAAGGGTTCCTGTGGCACCTGCGTTATCCCCTGGCGGATGGCAGTGGCTCATTGATCGTCGCCACCACCCGACCAGAGACCCTGCTGGGGGATGCCGCAGTGGCCGTTCACCCGGAGGATGCGCGGTATGTGCATCTGATCGGCCAGACGGTGATCCTGCCCCTGGTCGGGCGGCGCATCCCGATCATTGCCGATGAGTCGGTCAAGCCGGAGTTTGGTTCCGGCTGTGTCAAAATCACCCCCGCCCATGATTTTAACGATCATGAGGTGGGCAAGCGTCATCATCTCCCGCAGATCAACATTTTTACCACCCACGCCACCCTGAATGAGACGGTTCCGGTGGCCTATCAAGGGCTGGATCGTTATGTCGCCCGCCAACGGATCGTGGCCGATCTGGAGGCCCAGGGGCTGCTGGACAAGGTGGTGCCCCATCGCCTCATGATTCCCCGTGGGGATCGTTCCAAGGCGGTGGTGGAGCCTTTCCTGACCGATCAATGGTTTGTGCGCACGGCTCCCCTGGCGGTCGAGGCCATGCGGGCCGTCGAGGATGGCCGCATCCGTTTTGTCCCCGAATCCTGGCAAAAGACCTATTTTGAGTGGATGAACCATATTCAGGATTGGTGCATCTCCCGGCAGATCTGGTGGGGACATCGCATCCCGGCCTGGTACGGACCGGATGGCCGGATCTTTGTCGATCAGGATGCGGAGGGTGCCCAGAGGCAGGCCCAGGCTCACTACGGCCAGGCAACCCCCCTGACCCAGGATCCCGATGTCCTGGATACCTGGTTTTCCTCTGCCCTGTGGCCCTTTTCCACTCTGGGTTGGCCGGATCGGACCCCGGAGATGGCCGACTTTTATCCCACCGATCTCCTGGTGACCGGGTTTGACATTATCTTTTTCTGGGTCGCCCGCATGATCATGATGGGACTGAAGTTTACCCATGAGGTACCCTTTCGGACCGTTTATATCACCGGTCTGGTGCGGGATGGCGAAGGGCAAAAGATGAGCAAATCCAAGGGAAATGTCCTGGATCCCCTGGATCTGATCGATGGCATTGACCTGGAATCCCTGGTCCAGAAAAGGACCCGTGATCTCATGCAGCCCCAACTGGCCGCCCGCATCGAGGCCGCCACCCGAAAGGAGTTTCCCAACGGCATCCCCGCCTTTGGTACGGATGCCCTGCGTTTTACCATGGCCAGTCTGGCCACCCAGGGACGGGATATCAAGTTTGACATGGGCCGCATGGAGGGATATCGCAATTTTTGCAATAAATTGTGGAATGCCGCCCGTTTTGTGTTGATGAACACCGAGGGAGAGGTGTGCGGAGCCTCTCTCCCGGCACCGCCCGGCACGGTGGTTGACCGGTGGATACTCTCCCGCTTGCAGCGCGTGATCGCCGAAGTGGATGGAGCGTTTGCCAAATATCGGTTTGACGAAGCGGCCACCACACTGTACCATTTCTTGTGGGGCGATTTTTGCGATTGGTATCTGGAATGGATCAAGCCGGTCCTGTACGGCCATGGGGAGAGTCCGGAAGAGTTGGTGGCCACACGCCACACCCTGTTGCAGGTATTGGAGACGGCGTTGCGTCTGCTCCATCCTCTGATGCCGTTCATCACCGAGGAACTTTGGCAAAAGATTGCCCCGTTGGCGATCGGGATGGAGTCCGTTGGATCGCTCATGCACGCCCCCTGGCCCCAGGCCGACGCCCGTCTCCTGGATGAGTCGGCGGAGTCCCGGATGGCGTTTGTCCAGGCGGTGGTGGGGGCCGTGCGCACCATGCGGAGCGAAGCGGGCATTCCGCCGGGACAAAAACTGACCCTGCTGGTCTCCGGCGAGGCCCCCTTTTTGGATCGCCATTTCCGCCGCCATGAGGCCTTCATTTTGCCCCTGGCGCGACTGGCCTCCTGGCAACCGCTGGAGGGCGAGGCCCCCGCCGGTTGTGCCACGGCGGTACTGACCCAGATTCGGTTGTTCATACCGTTACAGGGGGTGATGGATCTGGAGGCGGAATCCGCCCGCCTGACCCGGGAGATCCACCGCCTGGACAGCGAACTGGAACGGGTACGCGGCAAACTGACCAATCCCGCCTTCCTGGCCCATGCCAAGGCGGAAGTGGTGCAAAAAGAACAGCATAAAGAACAGGAATTCCAGGAAAAACGCCAGGGAATTCACGAAGCCTTGCAACGCATTCAAGCCATACGGAGGGCATCATGAATTTTGTTTGGTCCGGTCATTGGTCGGAGACGATCCGCAGTGCCTTGTATCAGGATATTGGCCGCGGGGACATCACCACCAACTCGATTGTCTCGGCTGGCCAGAAGGCCGAGGCGGTGTTGGTGGCCAGAGAAGATCTGGTGGTGTGCGGACTGCCCGTGATGGCGGAGGTTTTCTCCCTGCTGGACCGCCGCATCCGCATGTTTCCAGAGACACCCGATGGCGGGGGAGTCCGGGCGGGCAACCTGATTTGCACCCTCTCCGGCCCGGCCCGTGGCATTTTGACCGGCGAACGGGTGGCCTTGAACTTTTTCCAGAATCTCTCCGGTGTCGCCACCATGACGCGGCGTTTTGTGGAACAGATTGCCGGGACCAATGCCCAGATTGTCGATACCCGGAAGACCACCCCTGGACTGCGACTGTTGCAAAAATATGCGGTGCGCATTGGCGGTGGCCGCAACCATCGCATGGGGCTGGATGATGGGGTGTTGATCAAGGAGAACCATATCGCCATGGCGGGCGGGGTGACAGAGGCCATCAAGCGGGTCGAGGAGTCTGTCAGCCATTTGCACCGTATTCAGGTGGAGTGTGAAACCCTGGACCAGGTGCGTGAGGCCCTGGATGCGGGTGCGCAGGCCATTCTCCTGGATAACATGACGTTGGATCTCCTGCGCCGGGCGGTGGCCGTGGCTGGAGGCAAGGCACTGCTGGAGGCCAGCGGCAATGTCACCCTGGAGACCGTGCGGGCGGTGGCGGAGACCGGGGTGGATCTGATTTCCGTGGGGGCCATTACCCACAGTGCCGGCAGCATGGATGTCTCGCTGCTGGTCAAGATTTGACCATTGCGCGACGCTGACACACCGACTGCCACCGTCATGGCCCCTCTGCTGACCAGTGGGCTGTTCCGGTCGGATCGGTATCATTTTTTTTCGGTGCTGGATTCCACCAATCAGCAGGCGGCCCGGTTGGCGCAGGAAGGGGCTGAACCGGGCACCGTGGTGGTCGCGGATCACCAGACCGGAGGACGGGGACGACTGGGACGACCCTGGTCCTCGCCGAAGGGTCTCCATCTTTACTGCTCTGTGGTCTTGCGTCCGGCCATACCGCCACGGGATGCCGCACAATTGACGCTGGTATCCGGTTTGGCGGTGGCCCACACGCTGGCCGGGATAGGGGTGGAGGATGTCGAGATCAAATGGCCCAATGATCTGCTCCTGAAAGGTCGCAAGGTGGCGGGTATTTTGACCGAAATGCGTACCGATCCCACCCGGATTCAATATGTCATTGTCGGCATCGGCCTCAATGTGAATGGGACAGAGACCGATTTTCCGGAAGAGCTGCGTGACAAGGCCACCACTCTGGCAGACTCTTTGCGTACCACTCTTGACCGCCCGTGGTTGCTTGCCAAAATGTTGGCACAGTTGGACCATTGGTATGGACGGTTTGATCGGGAGGGCTTTGGCCCATTGGGTCAGGAGTGGTTGGCTTTCTCTCGATTACTGGGTCAACCGGTCCGGGTCAATATGGCCGCTGACCATTTTTCTGGGCAGGCACTGGCCCTGGACACCGAAGGTTGTTTACTGGTACGGCGTGCCAATGGTATGCTGACCCGTGTGGTGGCTGGCGATGTCACACGCCTGGGAGAGGGATGAGAGCGATCATGCTGTTGGTTATTGATATCGGGAATACCAATATTGTTCTGGGTCTCTATCGTCACGAGGCAGACGGACATCCTGAAACGGATGAAGACCGGGATACCGGTGAGCCGCACGAGACGGAGGGGTCGGGCAAGGGATTGCTGCGCCATTGGCGGGTGGCCACCCGTATTGAACAGACGGGCGATGAATATGGGATTTTGATGGCCAATCTCCTGCAACAGGCCCAGATTGGCCTGGATCAGGTCAAAGGTGCCATTATTGCCAGTGTCGTGCCTCCCCTGCAGGCGGCGTTTGTGCGGATGTTGAAGCGCAACTTTCGCCTGTCCCCCCTGTTGGTGGGACCGGGGATCAAGACTGGGATGCCCATTTGTTGCGACAATCCGCGTGAGGTGGGGGCTGATCGAATTGTCAATGCCGTGGCGGCGTTCAACCAGGTCGGGCAGGCGGTCATTGTGGTGGATTTTGGCACGGCGACCACCTTTGATCTGGTCAGTGATCGGGGAGAATATTTGGGGGGGGCCATCGCCCCCGGCCTGGGCCTGGCCACGAAAGTCCTCTCCGAAAAGACGGCCCAGTTGCCGAGTGTGGATCTGGTCCGCCCACAGAATGTCATTGGACGAAACACTGTCGGTTCCATGCAATCCGGGTTATACTGGGGTTATGTGGGGTTGGTGGATGGATTGGTCAGACGCATGATTGCGGAATCGCGCTTTGGCACGGTACGGGTGATTGCCACGGGTGGATTGGCCCGTCTGATCTCCGGGGACAGTGAGTGTATTGAGTTGGTCGATGAGCATCTGACGTTAACGGGTTTGCAACTGTTGTACGAACGCAATTGCTAGGAGCATCCTTTGCCTCCGATTGTTTCCATTATACTCCGGTTTGCGCCGTTTGTGGCACTGGTTGGTTTAAACCTGTGGGTACTCCTGTTCATGCACGTGACCAGCCAGGAAGATATCTGGACGGGTCCGCCCATGCCGGGGAAGCGGCTTGCCTTGGCGGATCAGGCCCCCTCCAAGGAGGCGGAGGTGGTGGCTGTTGCCCCTCCACCGACCGAGAAGCCCCCGGCGAAACCGGCGAAACCGGAAAAGCCGCCTGTGGTATCCGAACCAAACGACAAGGGAGAATTTATCGTTCAGGCGGGTGGTTTCCTGGATTTGGGGACCAGCGTCATGCTGGACCGTCTGCGCAAGGGCGGTTTTGAACCTTGGGTGGAGACGACGCAAGAGGTGGTTCGTCTGAATGATGTTCAGGCGGGGCCGTATGCCGACCAGAAAGAGGCCAAAGAGGCCGAGGCCCAATTGAAGGCCGCCGGGGTCACGGCCAAGGTGCAGGAGACCTGGGAAGGATTTATCATCTCCCTGAGTCAAAACTTTGCACTGGGTGATGCCATCGAGGAGATGGAGAAGGCACAGGCTCTGGGTCTCGGTGCGGTGCGTCTGGTCAAGATTGAGGAGGAACGCACGGTCAAAAGGGTGTGTGTCGGCCCTTTTCCCTCCCGGACCAAGGCCAAGGAGGTGAGTGCCCGAGTGGCCAAGATCGGGTTGACCGTTCCCGTCATCAAGGAGTGGTTCCCGCCGTCCAAACAACCCCGATAAAATGCAGAAGAGCAGCCAACCGATCGCCAAAGGTTGACAGGCCGTTTTTGCGCGTTAGAATGCAC
>CAIWLA010000005.1 GCA_903913345.1 uncultured Magnetococcales bacterium
ACCCCCACCGGGGGGGATGATCCCCCCCGGACCCCCGCAATAGTTTAAAAACCATTAAAAGAATAATGGGCTGGGCCTGGGCGGGGAATGGTTTCCCTGCACCGGCCAATGATGTCGCACAATGGATTTCAAACGGGAAAAAAAATGGCCACAGAATCGATTCGATTGCAAAAATGGTTGGCGGAAGCGGGGCTGTGCTCCCGACGCGAGGGGGACAAATGGATTGCCGCCGGTCGCGTGATGGTCAATGGCAGCGTGGTCACGCAACTGGGCAGCAAGGTCACTTTCAAGGATCAGGTACTGGTCGATGGTCGCCTGGTTCTGCCGCCGAGAGAGCCGCTGGTCATTTTAATGTTGAACAAGCCGCCCGGTGTTGTCTGTACCCGCCGGGATCCGGAAAACAGACGCAACGTCTTTGACCTGCTGGGCAATGCCCATGCCCGATTGATCAGTGTGGGTCGCCTGGATTACAACTCGGAGGGGTTGATCCTGTTTACCAACAATGGGGATGTGGCCCACCAACTGATGCACCCCAGCAATCAGGTGCCCCGCACCTATCGCGTCCGGGCACACGGTCGGATCGATCCGCCCATGCTGGCCAGATTGCAGGCGGGGGTGGTGCTGGATGACGGTCCAACCGGTCCCTTGCAACTGGCACTGGATCATGTGCCGGGTGCCAACAGTTGGGTAACCATCACCCTGACGGAAGGGCGCAATCGCCTGGTGCGCCGCATCTTTGAATCGGTGGAGATGGAGGTCTCCCGCCTCATTCGCACCCATTACGGCCAGTGCAGCCTGGGCGAGTTGCCCAGGGGGGAGTGGCGGGCCTTGCAGGCCACCGAGATTACCCGCCTGCTGGCTCCCCTCAAAGGGGCATCGGCGTTGTTGCCTTTGCAGCACGAGCCACTGCCGGTCGTCCAGGCTCCGATCCAGCGGGCCAAAGCGGTCAAACCAGTCAAACCAGAGCGACCGGCGGGACGTTCCCAGCGTTTGCCCGACCGGATAACCCGTACACCCAGCACCAAAAAATTTGGAATGCATCATGGACGACCAAAAAAAACGTAACCAGACTAAATATTTGAAAGATTATACTCCCCCGGATTTCCATGTGGATGCGGTCGAGTTGACCATTGAACTGGATCCCAAGAGCACTCTGGTCTCGGCGCAGCTCGCCCTGCGCCGCCATCCAGACCAGGCGTCTGCGGTCTTGCCGTCCTTGCGGCTGGATGGCCAGGGGTTGGAGTTGGTCCGCCTGGCCCTGGATGGGGTGCCGTTGCCCGCCAAACGGTTTCGGGTGGAGGCGGATCATCTGCTCATCCTGGATATGCCGGCACAGGGGCTTCTGGAGATCCAGACGCGGATACATCCGGCGACCAATACCGCGCTGGAGGGGCTGTATGGGTCGGGGGGATTGCTCTGCACCCAGTGCGAGGCAGAGGGATTCCGAAAAATCACCTATTATCCCGATCGGCCCGATGTCATGGCCCGGTTTACCACCACCCTGATTGCCAACCGGAAACAGTTTCCGGTCCTGCTCTCCAATGGCAACCGCACCCACAGTGGGGAGCGGGCGGGGGGCAAACATTTTGTCACCTGGGTGGACCCGCATCGCAAGCCCTGCTATCTCTTCGCCCTGGTGGCGGGCCGACTGGCCTGCCACCGGGATCTCTTTGTCACCCGCTCCGGGCGTTCGGTCCAGTTGGAAATTTATGTGGAACCGGACCATATCAACCAGTGTGGACATGCCATGCACTCCCTCAAAAAGGCCATGGCCTGGGATGAAGAGCGGTTCGGGCGGGAATATGATCTGGATGTCTACATGAGTGTGGCCGTCCATGATTTCAACATGGGCGCGATGGAGAACAAGGGTCTCAATATTTTTAATGCCAAATATGTCCTGGCCGACCGGGAGAGTGCCACGGACCAGGATTTTCAGTCCATTGAAAACATTATTGCCCATGAATATTTTCACAACTGGACGGGCAACCGCATCACCTGTCGGGACTGGTTCCAGTTAAGCCTCAAGGAGGGGTTGACCGTCTTTCGGGATCAACTCTTTTCCGCCGATTCCCTCTCCCCCGCTGTGCAGCGGGTTCGGGATGCCCGGTTGATTCGGACCCAACAGTTTGCCGAGGATGCAGGGCCAACGGCCCATCCCGTGCAGCCGGACGCCTACCTGGAGATCAACAATTTTTACACCGTGACGGTCTATGACAAGGGGGCGGAGGTGGTGCGTATGCTCCACACCCTGTTGGGGGAGGCCCTGTTTCGGCGGGGGATGGATCTCTATTTTGAACGTCACGATGGTCAGGCGGTGACGGTGGAGGATTTTGTCCGGGCCATGGAGGCGGCCTCCGGGCGGGATCTGGGACAGTTTCGCCTCTGGTATCATCAGGCGGGCACCCCGGTGGTGACCGTGACCGCCCACTATGATGGTGTGGCGCATACCCTGCGTTTGCACGTGGTACAAACCTGCCCGGCCACCCCCGGACAGACGGAAAAACAGCCCTTCCATATTCCCCTGACGGTGGGCCTGTTGGACCGCTTCGGCCACTCCCTGCCCCTGATGTTGCAGGGAGAATCGCCACCCGCCACCGATGGCCAGGCGGGTGCCCCGCCCACCTCACGGGTATTGGAGGTGTATCAGGCGGAAGAAAATTTTGTCTTTACCGGGATTGCCGACAGACCGATTCCCTCGTTGTTGCGCCATTTTTCCGCGCCGGTCGTGCTCCATGCCAATCTGGACCCCGATGAACTGGCCTTTCTCTGGGCCAACGATTCGGACCCCTTCAATCGCTGGAGTGCCGGACAGCGACTGGCCACGGATCTCCTGGTCCGGTTGGCCGTCGATGTCCGGGCCAGGTTGCCCCTGACGTTGGAAGAGTGTTTTGTGGAGAGTTTTGCCCAGGTGTTGCAGACCACGGATCTGGATCCCGCCACCATGGCCATGATTTTGACCTTGCCCACCGAAACGGCCCTGCTGGAAGAGATGGAAGAGGCCGATCCCCATGCCCTGTATGTGGCCCGTCTCTTTGTGCGGAAAACCCTGGCCACCCGTCTGCACGAGCTGTTTTTGCGGGTGTATGACCAGCAGGGTGAACCGGATGAGCTGCCGACGGGTGGCCTCTATCATCCGGTGGTGGCGGGTCGGCGTACCCTCAAAAATCTCTGTCTGAGTTTTCTGGTCTGCCTGCAATGGTCCGAATTTTGGCAACTGGCCCTGCGCCAGTTCAACAAGGAGGACAACATGACCGACCGTCTGGCTGCCCTGGTCTGCCTCCTCCATTCCGCCAGTCCAGAGGCCGAAACGGCCCTGGCGGCGTTTGCCCAGCAATGGCAAAAGAACAGCCTCGTCATGGATAAATGGTTTGCCATCCAGGCCGGAATACCCGAAGAAGGGAGTTTGAATCGGGTCCGAAAGTTGCAGAAACATCCCCTGTTCAACCTGAAAAATCCCAATCGCGTCCGGGCGGTGCTGGGCACCTTCTGTCATGACAATCCCGTGGCCTTTCATCAACCATCGGGCAAGGGATATCAATGGCTGGTCAAGCAGGTGTTGACCCTGGATCCCATCAATCCCCAGGTGGCGGCCCGTCTGGTCTCGGCCTTGAGTCGCTGGCGCAGGCTGGAACCCGTTCGCCGGGAAAAGATGGTGGCGGCATTGCAACAGATTGACCAGACGCCAAATCTCTCCCGTGATGTTTTTGAGATTGTGCTCAAAAGCCTGAGGCATTAGAATGGTGTCACCTGTTTGATTGGCTCTCTGGCGTTGGCTCCTCCTGTGCGGAGGTGCCGACTAAAAATCGGGTATACGTTCAAGGAGTGCTCATGCCTACAATGAAACCACCCTGGCTCATGGTTGTTTTTGCCCTGTTGATGGTTCTGGTTGGGTGGCCGGTTGATGGGGTGCGGGCCGATGCGGGCCAGTCGCCGGTTGGATCCTCTGCGGCGGATGCGGCGGGCAACGCCATCGAGGCCAAAAAGAAGCCCTCCGTCGATGCCGAGAAAATATTGGCGCAGGTGGATCGCAAGTTGCGTCCCGAATCGTTTGAACTCTTTGCCCATGTGACCAGTCGGGCCGCCAGTGGTCGAACCAGTCAGGTTTCCCTGTATGTGGTGGGCGGCAAAGGCAAAAAGTCGGCGGCCTTGATTCTCGCGCCGGACAACCTGCTGGGCCGTTCCATTCTGCGTCTGGAGGATGATCTGTGGGTACACATGCCCGGCGAGTTGGAACTGCGTTCGACCTCCCTGGACCAATCCTGGGCGGGGGCGGGATTCTTCAACAATGCGGATCTGTTGTTGACCGATTTCAGTGTGGACTACAAGGCCACCCTTCTGGAAGAGGATGCCGACTCCCTGGTGCTGGAATTGACCCCCCGGAACACGCGACAGCCCTATACCCGGCAGGTCATGCGGGTTGACCGCAAGCTGTTGTTGCCCAGATCGTTGCAGCAGTATGGTGCGAATGGTCTGTTGTTGAAGACGGTGACTTTTGACAAGGTGAACGACCTGTTTGGTTCACCCCGTCCGAGTGTGATGGAGGCCGTCGGCGGAGCAGGCGGCAAGCAGACCGCCACCTGGCAACTGGGTTCGATCAAACCGAGGACTTTGCCCGCCGAGACCTTTACCAGGGACTTTTTGCCCAAGGTGGGCAGTCTGTTCAAGTAGGGCGTTGTTTTCTGTCGTGGGATGCGCACAACGCCTTGAAGTGGGTGGTCGGGGATCCGAAATGCACTTCTCCTGCCCGATTTTCAGTGTCATCATTGACTTTACCAAAAATTGTACTATCCTGTTCCTTTTTCACGTCTGAAAAGGCCGTTGGTCGGCCTTTCAGCGATGGGTGCGGCGTGGAGACAGCGACCGTACACGAGTCGGATGGAGGATGAAGCAGTGAGTAAGGAAGATGTGATTGAGATGGAAGGGACGGTCCTCGAAAACCTGCCCAATGCCATGTTTCAGGTGGAGTTGGAAAACAAGCATAAGTTGTTGTGCCATATTTCGGGCCGTATGCGTAAACATTACATTCGGATCCTGCCGGGTGACAAGGTAACCGTACAACTGACCCCCTATGACCTTTCCAAAGGACGCATCTCTTATCGCCACAAGTAAGGCCGATACGCTCTACAACGCTTCCCACATTGAGGTTCTGGAAGGGTTGGAGGGGGTGCGCCGTCGTCCGGGCATGTATATCGGTGGAACGGATGAGCGCGCCTTGCACCATCTGGTCGCCGAACTTTTGGATAATGCCATGGACGAGGTCGTGGCCGGTCATGCCGACCGCATCACCCTGGTCATGGCGATCGATGGGTCGATTTCGGTGCGGGATAACGGTCGCGGCGTACCGGTGGATCCGCTGGCCCGCTATCCGGGGCGGTCGGCCCTGGAGATCATCTTTACCACCCTCCATGCGGGGGGCAAATTTCACGACAAGTCCTATGCCACGGCGGGTGGGTTGAACGGTGTGGGGGCCTCGGTGGTCAATGCCCTCTCCCTCTGGACCGAAGTGGTGGTGGAGCGGGACGGCCACAAATGGCGGCAGAATTTTTCCAGAGGCAAGCCCGCCACCACCCTGGAAAGGCTGGAAGTGTCGCGTCGGCATGGCACACAGGTCACTTTTCTCCCGGACCCGGATATCTTTCCCGATACCATCTTTCAGGTGGAACGGATCGTGGAGATGTGTCGCGCCAAGGCCTACCTGAATCGGGGAGTGGTGATCCGGGTCAAGGTGGAGCAGAGCGGCGAGGAGTTGGCCTTCCATTTTCCCAATGGTCTGGAAGATTTTGTGCGTCATTCCATCACCACGGAGGATCGCGTGGTGCCGGCCCTCTTTGCCGGCAGTGTCACCGAGACGGGGGAGGCCCATCTGCGCATGGAATGGGCCATGACCTGGACTTCGGCGGAGGAGTGTCGGGTTCTCTCCTATTGCAATACCATTCCGACCACCCTGGGTGGTGTCCATGAAACCGGTCTGCGCACGGCCCTGGTTCGGGCGATGCGGGAGTATGCCGAGGCCATGCATCTGCTGCCCAAAGGGGTGGTGCTCGCCATCGAGGATGTTCTGGACGGTCTGTTTGCCGTCCTCTCCCTGTTTATCGGCAATCCCCAATTTTTTGGTCAAACCAAGGAAAAACTGAGCAACGCGGGGGTGGCCCGACGGGTAGAGGGGATTCTGAAAGACCATATCGACCATTGGCTGCACGGTCACCCGGAACAGGCCACCGCCTTGTTGATGTCCATGGTGGAGCGGGCACAGCAACGGCTCAACCGCAAAAAGCTGGTTGCACCGGTCAACCGAAAGACGGCCACCAGTCGCCTCACCCTGCCGGGCAAATTGACCGACTGCATCATTTCCGATGCCAAATCGGCTGAATTGTTTATTGTGGAAGGGGATTCGGCGGGTGGTTCCGCCAAGCAGGCGCGCAATCGCCACAATCAGGCCATTTTGCCGCTGCGGGGCAAAATCTTGAACGTGGAACAGGCCAACCTGGAAAAATTTGAAAAAAATATTGAGGTGCAAAATCTGGTCACGGCCATCGGTACGGGTTGTGGCAGCCAGTTTGATCTGCGCAAGCTGCGGTACGGGCGGGTGATCATCATGACCGATGCCGATGTGGATGGTGCCCATATTGCCAGCCTGTTGTTGACCTTTTTTTATCGTTTCATGCCGGAGTTGATTCGCCAGCAGCATCTGTTTCTGGCGCAACCGCCTCTGTTTCGGGTGACCTGCGGCAGTGACAGTGCCTATGCCCTGGATGAGGCGGAACGGGACCGCATGATTGAAAAAATCCGGCGCAAAAAGAGTCAAGCCAAGATAGACATCTCCCGTTTCAAAGGGTTGGGGGAGATGGACCCGCATCAACTGCGGGATACCACGATGAACCCGGATACCCGTCGCCTGCTGCGGGTGTTTATCGATGATGCCCGACAAACGGATGACTCTTTCGACCGTTTGATGGGCAAGCAGTCCGCCCAGCGGTATGCGTTCATCCAGGAGAGGGCACC
Source organism: uncultured Magnetococcales bacterium (assembly GCA_903913345.1). Taxonomy (GTDB): domain Bacteria; phylum Pseudomonadota; class Magnetococcia; order Magnetococcales; family Magnetaquicoccaceae; genus Magnetaquicoccus. The sequence continues at coordinate 7,003 of CAIWLA010000005.1, forward strand.
TTTCGCCCAGAATCATCTGGATATTTGAACACCGATCGGGTTGGGTCGTCCCGGTTTCCGCCATCGGGTGTGGTCACGCGGGGTGTGGTTTGACAATCGTCTTTATCTATCATTCAGGGCAGAGGAGTGTATCAAATGCGTGATCGGGTTCAAAAGGTACTGGACGAAATCCGACCTTTTTTGCAGAGAGATGGGGGTGATGTGGAGTTGGTGGATGTCACCCCTGGAAATGTGGTGCAGGTTCGTTTGCGGGGGGCGTGCGGTTCGTGTCCCGGTGCCACCATGACCCTCAAGAATGGCATCGAGCGCACCATGAAACAGCGCATTCCGGAAATTGTGTCGGTCGAAAACGTACCCAATATTCCCCAGTTCGCCGTGTAGTTGTGCATTGTCATGCAGCCAGTTCCTTTTCGTTTTTTGCCTTCCCCCTTTTTTGATCAGCGTCCGCCGGGGATGCCTATCGATCTGTTGGTGGTCCATGCCATCAGTCTGCCTCCTGGCTGTTTTGGTGGCCCGGAGATTGACGAGCTTTTCCTGGGGCAACTGGCCCAGCGGGATTGGGGTCCAGAGAGGCCGCCTTTTTATGACGATGTGGCGGCCTTGCGGGTTTCTGCCCATTTTTTGATCGACCGGTTGGGCAGAATAACCCAATATGTCCCGGTGGCGGGTCGGGCCTGGCATGCGGGTGAGAGCCAGTGGCACGGGCGTTCGGGGTGCAACAATTTTTCCATCGGTGTGGAACTGGAGGGGGATGCCTATACCCTGTTTGAGCCGGTTCAATATCAGCGTTTGGCCAATCTGATCAAGACGTTGCACAAAGGGTTGGTCCGGCGCGGTTGGGGGGCCATTCCCCGGCAGCATGTGGCGGGTCATGAGCACATTGCCCCTGGGCGCAAATGGGATCCCGGTCCTTTTTTTGACTGGGATCATCTGTGGGTGGTGTCGAGTCGTGCCAGACCGACCAAATGGCCCGTGATCTGGTCGTAGCGGGTCCAAGAAAATGCACAGGGGTCCAGGGGTCCAGGGGATTATCCCCCGGTGGGGTTCGGGGCGCAGCCCCGATGTCAGCCAGGGAGCGATGGCAAGAGAGGGACAGGCCCGGTCTTGACCCTTCAGGGAGAAGAGGTTGATGGCTATTCACGATGGTTGGAGTGGAAAAAACAGACCATGACACACCTGCACATTATTGGTATTTGCGGCACAGCGATGGCCGGTCTGGCGACCATGGCCAAGGAGCAGGGGATGTGGGTGACCGGTTCGGACAGCGGCATCTATCCCCCCATGAGCACCCTGCTGGAGTCCCTGGAGATTTCGCTGACGGAGGGATTTCATCCAGACCACCTGGATCCACGGCCCGATCTGGTCCTGGTGGGCAATACCATTTCCCGTGGCAATCCCGAACTGGAGGCGGTGTTGGACCGGGACATTCCCTATTGTTCGGGCGCGCAGTGGCTCTTTGAGCATGTCCTGGCGGGGCGACATGCGGTGGTGGCCTCTGGCACCCATGGCAAGACGACGACGACCAGCCTGTTGGCCTGCATCTGGGAGGCGGCGGGTTTGCATCCGGGTTTTTTGATCGGCGGGATTCCCCTGGATTTTGGGCGCGGTGCCCGTCTGCCCAGGGGGCCATGGGTGATGGTGGAAGGGGATGAGTATGACACGGCCTTTTTCGACAAGAGGCCCAAGTTTTTGCACTATCGACCAAAAACCCTGATCGTCAACAATCTGGAATTTGATCACGCCGATATTTATCCCGACCTGGAGGCCATTCGCCGGCAATTTCGCCTGCTGTTGCGTTCGGTGCCGGCCTCGGGCCATCTGATTGCCAATGGGGATGATCCAGAGGTGCGGGCGTTGCTGCCGTTTGCCTTCAGTCGGGTTGTCACCTATGGACTGACGGGTCGGCAGACCTTCATGGCCACCCTGGAGAGCGGGGATGGTCGCTGCTGGACCGTGCATCAGGAGGGGGTTGCCCTGTTTTCCGTGCAGTGGAGCGCGCTGGGTGAGCACAATGTGCTCAACGGTCTGGCGGCGGCGGCGGCGGCTTTGGTCAATGGTCTGCCGCCGGAGCGGATCAAGGCGGGTCTGGAACGGTTTCAGGGGGTGGCGCGGCGTCTGCAGTGGCGGTTTGAGGCCAATCGGGTGGCCGTCTATGATGATTTTGCCCATCATCCCACGGCGATTGCCACCACTCTGGCGGGTTTGCGGGCGAATATCGGGTCGGCGCGGTTGTGGGTGGTTCTGGAGCCGCGTTCCAACACCATGCGCACACGGGTTCATCAGGACCGTCTGGCACCGGCGTTTGTGTCGGCGGATCGGGTCATCCTGGCCCGTCCCCAGGCGCGGGGTCTGTCGGCTGCGGAGATGTTGGATGTGGAGGCCGTGGTGGCCCAGTTGAATCAAGGGGATCCACCGGGCGATTCCCCCACTGCGGTGGTGGTGGCCGATGCCAATGAGGCGGTGGCCCTGTTGAGTCGGCAGTGTGCGCCGGGGGATCATGTGGTGATCATGAGCAATGGAGGGTTTGACGGTATTCACCAAAAGTTGCAGCAGGCCTGGTCTTGACCATGGACGCCACGCAAGAGACCATCCCGATCGGGCGGGGATTGGCGGGCAAATTTTTGATTGCCATGCCCGGATTGCAGGATTCAAACTTTGAAAGGGCGGTTTTGTTTGTCTGTACCCACAACAAGGCGGGTGCCCTGGGGTTGGTGATCAACCAGCCCCATGAGGCGGACATGTCCGAGGTGTTGGCACCCATGGGGTTGGAGTGGGGTCGCCCGGAGCAGCCGATTGTCTTCCAGGGGGGGCCGGTGGCACTGGACCGGGGTTTTATGCTGTATGAAGCCGATCTGAATCTTCCGGGCCATGTGCGCATTTGCGATCATATCTATCTGGGGACCAATCCCGATATTTTGCGCCACATGGTGCAATCGGATGAACATGGCCGTTTTCTGTTTGCCCTGGGCTATTCCGGCTGGGCCAGCGGACAGTTGGAGACGGAACTGCGGGACAATGTGTGGCTGGTCAGTGCCTTGGATCGCACCATTCTGTTTGACCTGCCGGTCCTGGCCCGCTGGGAGTCGGCCATCCGGTTGCTGGGCATCGATCCGCTCCATCTGGTGGACCCCGGTCGGGGGTTGGTGAATTGAGGAATGTCCGGTACGCGGGTCATTCGTGTTTTCAATGCCCATGACGCCGCCAAATAATAGTAAATAATTCATTTTTTTACCAATGGCATCCCGGTTTCGTGATACACTCTACCTGTCAGCCAACCTCGTCCCTGGAGGCCGTCATGACCGCCGTCATTTTTGACACCCTCATGGATGTTTTGGCTACCAAGGGGGATATCAGAGAACTCGACACCAAAATCACTGGGAGTATGCGCGAACTCGAACTGCGTATGGCCGCCGAGATAGCTCCTCTCAAATGGGGTGTGGCTGTTTGTGTCGGCGGCATCATCGCACTCATTCTCAAATCCTTCTTTCCGCACTGATCGATGGAACTGGGTGGTCGGTTATTTGTCACCATATGTGTTCCGACGACAGTCAGTGCGCCGCCTGTTTGGAGAGGCTTCGCTGGTCCGATGGGTTCCTTTGTTCAGCTTATGGTGAGTCATTCGCCGCACTAAAATTTGGGAGACGCACCCCATGACCGACCAGGAACCACTGACACTGCAACTGCACATCGACAAACTGGTTCCACGGGGGCTGGGGCTGGGATTTCATGACGGGACGGCGGTCTTTGTCCCCTTTACGGCACCCGGTGATCGCATCCTGGCCGAGGTGACCAAGAGACAATCGGGCCATCTGTTTGCGCGTTGTGTGCAGATTCTGGAGCCGGGGGCCGAGCGCATCGATCCGGCCTGTGCCCTCTTTACCCAGTGCGGCGGTTGCCAGTTGCGCCATCTCGGCGGTGGGTTTCAACGGGCGATCAAAGGGGCGTTCATACAGGAAACCTTGGCCCGATTTCCCAACCTGCGGGATACACCCCTTCAGGAAACCTGGGCGGCCGACGATCGGGTGGATGGATACCGGTGTCGCGCCGGTTTCAAGGTGCGTTGGGTTGGGTCGCGTCTGCTGCTGGGTTTTTTCCAGACCGCCTCCCACCGGATAGCGGATTTGACGGCGGTCTGCCCGGTGCTGGAGGGGCGTCTGGGTGCGTTGATCGATCCCATGCGCCGGATGATAGCCGATCTTTCCGTGCGGCACCAATTGCCGCAGGTGGATGCCGTGGTTGGGGAGGAGGGGATGGGTTTGATTGTCCACCTTCTGGCGACCCCCGCACGGCGTGATCTGGATGAATTGCGCCGGTTTGCCAGTGAGCAGGGGATTGCCCAACTGTGGTTGCAACGGGGCCGGAAGACCGCCCTGCACCCCCTGGTGCACGAGGCCGAATTGTCCTACCGCGTCGAGTCGCGCCCCCTGGTTTTTCATCCGGGCGATTTCATCCAGGCCCATCTGGTTGGCAATATCCGCCTGGTTGCGGAGGCCATGCGCCAGGGGGGAACCGGGGCGGTGGCCTGGGATCTCTTTTGCGGCATGGGCAATTTTACGGTGCCGCTGGCCCAACGGTTTGCCCATGTGGTGGGCGTGGACGGCTACGCCCCGGTCTTGCAGCGGGCCGAGGCCAATGTGGCGGGCAGTCCGGCCACCGTCCGTTTTCAGTGCCTCGATCTCTTTCAGGAGCGGTCCATCGCCCTCCTGGCCACCGAACGGGCGGCGGATCTGGTCCTGCTGGATCCGCCACGGGAGGGGGCACTCCTCCTGGTCAAATGGTTGATCACCACTTCGTGCCAACGATTGGTCTATGTCTCCTGCAATCCGGCCACCTTTGCCCGCGATGCGGCCATCCTGGTTCATGGGGGGTTTGGTCTGGAGAGGGTGCAGCCGATCGATCTGTTTCCCCAGACGGCCCATATCGAACTGGTCGCCCTATTTGTCCGTCGTTCGGGCTGATCAGGCTCCTTAGGAGCCTGGCAAAAATAACTTGTGCAGATTGCGCCGGATTTTGGTTCGCCCGCTAGGCGCGGAAAGGCGCGCATACTATCAGTATGTAAGCCTTTTTGCAACGACGCGGGCGGACCAAAAGACAAGCAAGATGTTCAAGTTATTTTTGCTAGGCTCCTTAGTCGGGTGGATGGTTGCCAAAGTGGTGCGCGTAGACCAGAAGGGCATGGTCGCGAAAGTTGGCCAGATATTGTGCATGGGGGTTGAAGGAGCGGAAAAAGGGCAGGGCCGCCCGGAAGGCGGCGATGGCCTCTTCCATCGACATGCCGGTCCGTGTCCGGTAGCCGAGGCGTCCTCCAAGGGGGGTCTCCATGGCGGTCCAGATGGTTTCGATCTCAAACTGTTGGGGATCGTTGGCAACGGGTGATCCGGGTTCCAGGGCAAAGAGGCCGCGGTGGATGGCCTGAATGGCGGTGCGGTGGGTGGCGAGAAAACGGACGGTTTCGTCAAACTCGGCCTGGGTTTCGGTCGGAAAGCCGCACATGATGTAGACATGGTTGGCGATTCCTGCCGCATGGGCATCGTGGAGTACCTGCGCGATATCCCCTTTTTTGGTTCCCTTGCCCATGAGATCCAGCACCCGCTGACAACCGCTTTCCACCCCCCAGAGGAGGTAGCGGCACCCCGATTCGGCCATGGTTTTTAACACATCGGCCGTGAATGATTTGTTGGGTTTCGAGAGGGCATAATAGGTTATTTTCAGCCCGGCCTCCCGGATGGCCTTGGCCAGACGGACAAAATGTCCGGGGGAGATCATCTCATCGACCAACGAAAAATGGGTGATTCCCTGTTCGACAAAATGGCGCAACATCTGGATCACCACCGGCATGGAGTGGAGACGGTAGCTCTCTCCAGCCGATAAATAGTGGACGCAGAATGTGCAGCGACGCCAATAACAGCCACGGGACAGCAGGAGGGGGAGCACGGGTTCCGGGGCATAATAGCCGTGCAGATTCAGACCGCTGAAATCCGGGATGCCCAGGGAG
>CAIWLA010000006.1 GCA_903913345.1 uncultured Magnetococcales bacterium
ACGACCGGCAGCGAGACCGCACCGCCGCCCACCGGGGAACCCAATGGGGACCAGGAGACGATCAAACAGGCCGAGAACGCAACCGCACCCCTGCAACAGGGCATGACCAACCGCACAACCGCAGCGGCCACGACAGAGACCACCCCTGGGGAGGCGACAGAGACCGCCCCTGCGGCACCACCGGACCAGACCCCATCCAAGGCCACCCCATCCAAAGAGCAGACAGCGGCTTTGCTGGCCAATGGGATGCGCTACCTGCAACAGGCACGCGCCCCTCAAAGCGGACCGCCCCCGGAAGGCAAAGAGGCCCTGCGGCAGTTACGCCAGGCGCAACAGGCGGATCCCGCCAACAAGTCCATTGCGCAGGCACTGCAACTGTATGCCAAGCGGTATGTCATCTATACGGGTCTGTTCGAGCACAAGGAAAAGGCCGACGAAATGGTCCAGCACATCCAGGCGTTGGGCATTCCGGCCTTTCAACAACCGATGGTGGTCAAGGGCAAACCCGCCAATCGAGTCTGCATCGGCCTCTTCTTGACGCAAGCAGAGGCCCATGCCACCCTGCAACACCTGCAAGCCAGCATGGAGGTCAAAGCACCCATTTTGCGTATCTACAAACAATAGTGGCGGGTCAACAAAGCGGGCCTGGCAGGTAACGCAGGGCCAGGGGGATCATCACCCCTGGTGCGGTTCTGGGCAAAGCCCCGCAAAGGATACGACGACACGGATTCAACAGTACGCGCCAGGGATTATTTCCTCAACACCTTGGGCACAATGGGCGCGCGCAGACGAAAGGTCTCCGGCATCCGTGAACCCAGCAGCGGCTGCAAGTAGAGACGAAAGGCATCGGTGACATCGGTTCCAGAGGCACTGATAAATTCATCCGGCATGGTCTTGGTCTTGCCAGCCACGGCGATGAGCGGATCCAGTCGGTATTCCACCGAATAATTGCCCACCCGATGGATGGTCACCGATCCGCTGGCTCCATGCCACATGGCAAACTGACACGCCTTCTCTCCCACCTCGCGGGCCTCGCGTTGATCCACATCCGAAGCCACCCCCAGGAAAGAACGCTGCACATAGCCGAAGGTATCTCCACGCACCCGCTTGATACCCAGTTTTTGCTTGATATTGTCGGTCAGGAGGTCGGCCAGGGCACCCGTACCGGACAGTTGTATGTTGCCATGGGCATCCCGCTCCACCTGTCCGCCCTGCCGGGAGAGGGTCGTCACAATGGGCGCACCAGAGGCATCATGAATCCCTTCGGAGACCGCCACCACACAACGACCATGACGGTCATAGGTCCGTTTGACATCCGCCAGAAAGGCTTCGATCTCAAAATTACGCTCCGGCACATAAATCAAATGCGGTCCATCATCCCGACATTTGCGTCCCAGGGCAGACGCGGCCGTGAGAAACCCCGCATGACGCCCCATGACCACCCCCACATAGACACCCGGCAAGGCCCGATTGTCCAGATTGAGACCCGCAAAGGCACTGATGACAAAACGGGCCGCCGAAGGATAGCCCGGCGTATGATCATTGACGACCAGG
>CAIWLA010000007.1 GCA_903913345.1 uncultured Magnetococcales bacterium
CCCCTGCTCAGTGGTTGGATAGGTATAATTATCCAGTTTATACAGTTGCAGGGCACTGTCGATGCCTTGCAAATCCTGATGAATTTTAACAATACGTGCTTGGTCCGGTCGATCCATAACCTTGGGCACGACCAGGGTGGCGAGAATGGCGAGGATCACCACCACCACCATGATTTCGATCAAGGTAAACCCAGAGGAGTGTTTGAAAGGATCTGGAGAACCTTCAAGAACCCCTGATGGGGCCTTGGGATGAGGTTCTTGAAAAGGCTTGCGGCTCCCTGAAAAATCAGAACAAGGGCACATATTTTTCCCCCATTAATGGACAAATTGGTTAAGGTCAAAAATGGGCAACAAAATGGCCAAAACGATGACCAAGACAAAGACGCCCAACAGAATGATCAGGATAGGTTCCATCAATCCCGCCAGCAAGGCGGCTAAAGATTCCACCTCCCGTTCCAGGATGGTGGCAGCCCGTTCAAGCATTTCGGGCAGGTTGGCACTGGCCTCGCCACAGGCCAGCAGGTGAAGGAGGATGGGGGGGAAGAGTTTGCTTTCCCCCAGGGAGATAGCGATACCCGCACCCTCTCGCACTTGCCGATGGGCAGTGGCTACGGCTTGACGCATGGAACGGTTAGAAATCACCCGACTGGCGATTTCCAGGCTTTCCGCTACGGGTACGCCACTGGCCACCAGGGTACCAAAGATGCGGGCGAAACGAGCGGCATTGGCACCCCTGGTCAAACGAGCCACCACTGGCAAACGCAACCAAAGGCGATCCAATCGTTGGCGGTTTTCTTCACGGGAAAGCAAGGGGAACAGTCCTCCCGCCAGTAAGGCCATGCCAAAAACAAGCATGGGCCAATGGGTGCGCAAACCGGTACTGGCGGCCATCACCACCAGGGTGATCCACGGCAATTCCTGGTGTAAATCGGCGAACACCGCCATTACCTGCGGAACCACGAAGATCAGCAATGCCAGGGTAACGATCAGGGAAAAGGCCAGCACAACAGCGGGATAGGTGAGGGCGAGCAGGACACGGCGTCGCAACAGTTGGCTGTTTTCCAGATAATCGGCCAGCTTTTCCAGCACCAGATCCAGGCGACCGGTATGTTCGCCCGCCGCCACCGTCTCACGAAACATGCCCGCAAACAGGTGGGGAAAACTATCCAGGGCTGCTGCCAGGGAATGACCTTCCATTACACGGGAACGCATGGTGAGCAGTACGCCATGGAGTCCTCGGGAAGTAGAGTGTTGCGCTACGGCGGTGAGGGCTTCCGTTATTGGCATGCCAGCACGCAGCAAAATAGCCAATTGTTGCACGGCAGTGGCCATTTCTCCAGCACCAACATGGCTCTTCCTGACCCAAAAGGGGCGATGAGAAATATTATTGGCCTCGTTAACCTCCAAGGGCAGCAGTCCCTGCTCGCGTAGCAAGGTTCGGACTTGGCGTGGGCCTTCCCCTTCCACCACGCCCTTGCGGGTTTTCCCAGAGGAATCCACGGCGGTATAGGCATACGCACGCATAAGCTTACTCCTCTTGGGTGACGCGCACGATCTCTTCCAGAGAGGTCAAGTCATCCCGGACCAGACGAAAGCCATCCTGGCGCAGGTTGCGGAAGGAGGAGTGGAGATGGGCGGTCAGTTCTCTTTCGCCCATGCCGTCGTGGATCCCGGTACGCAACATGTCGTTAATCTCCACCATTTCAAAAATGCCTTTGCGACCTTGGTAACCGGTTTCCAGACAGGCTGCACAACCAACGGGATGCCATAGTTCGGTTTTATCGGCAAGAAATTCGCCGCCTTGCTGCCGTTCCTGTGGGTGGATGGGATGTTTGGTCCGGCATTGCGGACAGAGCAGACGAACCAACCGTTGGCCCAGCACCCCCACCAGACTGGCCGCCAACAGATAGGATTCCACCCCCATGTCGCGCAGGCGGGTGATGGCACCCAGGGCACTGTTGGTATGCAAGGTGGAGAAGACCAAATGACCGGTCAAACTGGCCTGGACAGCGATACGGGCTGTTTCCAGATCCCGAATCTCTCCCACCATCACCACGTCTGGATCCTGCCGCAGGATGGCCCGCAATCCCCGCGCGAAACTAAGATCCACCTTGGTGTTGACATGCACCTGGCTAATGCCGTCCAGGTCGTATTCGATGGGATCTTCTACGGTCATGATATTTTGGATGTGGCTATCAAGCAGTTTGAGCATGGCGTACAGGGTGGTGGTTTTGCCCGAACCGGTAGGCCCGGTTACCAGGACGATGCCATGAGGATAGCGAATGATCCGGTCGATTTGTGCCTGGATATCCATTGGCATGCCTAAATGATTCAAGTCTAATCGGCTAGCGTTGCGGTCCAGCAGGCGCATCACCACTCGTTCGCCATGACCGGTGGGAATGGTAGACACACGCACATCCACCGACCGACCGGCAATACGC
>CAIWLA010000008.1 GCA_903913345.1 uncultured Magnetococcales bacterium
CCGGTTCCTGCCAGAATTGCAGGTTGGCAAAGGTGGCATTCTCCCGCATCGGGGCGTTTTGCAACTCGGAATCGAAGGAATCCGCCCCGTCGCGGGCACGGATTTTCATCAAGGCCGCGATGGGGCGCACACCGGGCCAGGAGACCACCGCCCCGGCCTCCATGGCCTTGCGGTGGGTGCCAAAAAAGCCATCCGCCGCCGCATCGCCCTCGATCCGCAGCATCCCCTCCCATTGCTCCCAGAGATCCATGCGGTCTGGCCAGCGGATGATGGCGGCAAACCGCTTGGACTCCCACATCGGATCCCGCAACAGGCGGGACAGCAGAGAGTCGTGATGCAGGACCGTGCCGATCACCACCACATTCATGGAATCGTCGGGGGGGCCAAGTTTCAGCACCGCTTTCTTGAACCAGTTTTCCAGCTTGTCACGCTGGGTGCGGGACTGGACGTTTTCATCATTTTCCAGGTCGTCACAGACCACCAGGTCGGGACGATGCGGCCCGTGACGCAGACCACGCATCCGCTTGCCAGAGCCGAACACCTCAATCTTGATACCATTCGCCGTCAGGATCACATTCTCCCGCCATAACGCCCCCTGACCGCCAGCCTTGGGAAAATCCATGGCCAGTCGGGGGTTGGCCTCCAGTTCCGCCTTGACGGCTTCCAACATGGTGGCGGCCTGCTCGTAGGCGTCCATGATGATGAGGGCATACCGGCTGCGCTTCATCATCACCCGCCACAAGATATAAATCTGCGAACAGATAGTGGATTTGGCCTCGCCACGCGGGGCGGCGATGGCCAGATGGGCACCGGAACCCTCCCCGGTGCCCAATCGGGCGAGCCGCTCGAAAAGAAATGTGTGCAAAACACTCTGATGGGCGGTCACAAAATGCGGAAAATAGGTTTTGGCAAAAAATTCAAAGCTCTTGGTGGCCCGCTGCTGGCGTTTGGCGGCGGCGGTGGGGTCCGGGTCAAACCCGTCCACATCCGCCTCAATCTTGCGGCGGTACTCGGCGGCGAACTGGGCCAATTCGGAAGAGAATGCCTTGCGCGTCAATGAATCAGCCATATTCTCTCGCCAGTTGGTTGCCAAACGGCTCCAGCATTTCCATGAATGCCGAGGCCAGATCGGGATGGTGATTGCGGACGAATTCGCCTTGCAGGCGCAACACCTCCATGGCGACCCCCAACCGGGACAACTTGGGAGCCGCCCCACTCAACCCCCGCATGGTCTTGCTGAGCGAATCCGTCAGGGAAGCCATCAGTTGAACCTGCTCCTCGGCGGGTTTGTCGCGCACATTTCGGGTGACCTCATCCAGCAACTCCAGAAAATTGCCCAGAATTTTCTGTACCAGTTCTTCGTGGCCACCAGAGGCCAGATTCCGGGCCGCCCGCAACCGATCCCAATCTTCCGTGCCGGTCGCGGCCTTCTTCCATGCGCGGACGGTCGCCTCGGCCACCCCGATCTGCTGAGCGACCAGCGTCAAGGTCGCGCCAGTGATATACGCCTCGCGCGCCTGGATTTTTCTGCCGGGATGGTAAGCCATCAAGACCTCATCATGCTCGTTTTGATGTATTCCACGGTCAGCGTGACCAGACCAGCCGCCACCCCGCCACCCAGGACGGAATGAACGGCCACTTTTTGCTCCAGTTTACCCATTCGCGACTCAACCCTGCCCAGCGACTCTCCGTGGAGCGTCTGAGTCGCCTTGATCCCGTCCAGTGTGCCCGCGATTTGGCCAAGCCTTTCAGCAATATCAACCTCTCTGCTCATCTCAACCTCCCTGATTCCCATCCGGGTTGGTGCCCTGGATAAACAGGGTCATCTCGGCCTTCCGGCGTTTGACCAGGCCGGGCAGGGTTTTTTTCACCCCGCCCACCGTGGCTTTGACCCACACGCCAAACTCATTGGCCGCCCCCATATAATCCCCCGCGTTCAGCTTTTTCAGCAGGGTGCTTTTGGCCAGATTGCCGGACCCCAAATTGAAGGTAAAACTGACCAGGGCACCAAACTGCTCGTTGGAGAGATTGACGGTGACGAGCCGCTCGACCGCCGCCGCCGCTTCGGCCAGATCCTGCCGCAGCAGATCGTCAGCCTCCGCGCGGGTGATGGTCTTGTGTCCGACATCCGCCGCCGCCACCCCTTTGGTGTGGCCGAAACCAATAGTGGGCACCCCAGCCGGGCAGAAATAGGCGACCGGGTAAAACCCTTCCGCATCCCCGACCAGACCAACCGCCGCTTGACAGACAGAACGAGGCATGGTTATCTCTCCTTGTTATTGTTTTTCAACCGCTTAACGGGCGGCAGATTGGGATGGGGAACTGGCCCCCGTGAAGACGGCAAACGCATCTTTGACCAGGCTGTATCCCTGATTGACCAGGGTGGTCAGGATCGCGACACCCACCTGGTCTTTTGGGATTCCAAACCAAAAGACACCGCCAGCGATCAACAGGAACCCCCCGAAAGCCAGGTAGGCCAGCCGTTCAGCCGTCCGGTCGTGGGGAGCCGTCGTCATCACCTGCTTCGCCGCCTGGTCCTGGCTTTCAGGGGTCTCCATGGGAATTACCCCTGCACCGTAGGGGTGTCGTCGGCAGGCAGAACCACCGGCCACTTTTCCAGCAACACCTTGAGCGAGGCCGTGACGACCTCAGCCGCCGCCACCTGGACCCGGATCTGTTCCAGCAGTTCCGACTGGGTGGTGAGCGCGTCCAGGTGGGCCTGGGCAGGCTCGATATGGCTTTTCAATTGATCCCATTGCTCCTGGGTGCATTGCACCAGGAGTTGTCCGTCCCGGACGAACGGCCCGGAGGGATCGGCGACGAGAGAGAGGGCGGCGGAAAGCAAAGAGAGCAAAGGCAAAGGCATGATGGTCATCTCCAATTTTCAAACGGTGGAATGAGAAGTAACGTCCAGCGTCATCAGATGTACCATTCCTGCAGGGGGGTTTCACCCGGAAGGGCTTCACGTTGTGGGACCAGACCGGTCCAAAGTTGGACCGGTCTGGTGGTGGGTACCTACCGGGCCGGATGCAGCACGGCCTGCAGGGCACTGGCCTCCAGGCGGTTCAGGAGGGTCAGCAGCGACCCCCACAATTCCATATCCTGCCCATCGCCATCGCCGGAGAGAACCTTGGCGATCAGTTGGTGGGCAGTCTGGACCTGGACGAGGACGACCCTGGCCTCTGGTGCGGGGATGACGAGAAGGTTGCTCATGACACCACCTCGATCGCCGACTGCATCGCCAGCACCGCCAGCACTGCAGGGGGCAACTCCTGGTGCAATCGACGCTGTTCAATCTGGTCGAACGCTTCGAAGACGCGCTTCTTGAGATAGGCCAGATGGTCAGGCCCATCCTCTCCAAACTCCGGCAACCGCCATTGATGCGTCAGCATGGTAAAGCCGCTACGGGTCATGTAAAAGTAGGGAAGCTCCCTCTTGAAACGGTCCTTATAACTCCACCACCAAAATTGCTGATCCTCAAACCTGGAAAGCGCAGGGTTGGTGCGCAGTTGCTTTAACAGCGGAAAATGCGGACGATCGAACAGCCGGGCCAGATCCTGGGAACTGATCACCGGCACCACCTCGCCGCAAGAGCTGCGATGCTCCGAAGTAAACCCGAAGTCAATCCTGCGATGGTCCACTATCACGGTGACGAATTGCATCGCATCGATTGGCGGCGTCTCGCTGGACTCCTCCTCCGGGCTGGCCGGGATGGCCTGCCCACGCAGGGCGGCCTCCATGCGGTTGAACTCAGCCATATAGGCCAACTTCCATTCCATGGCCGTCTTGCCGGTAAATCCAAAAGCCAGAATGGTGAAGCCGTCACGGGTCATTTCGAACGCGGACTGCTCCCTGTTCCTGTCGTCAATGTACGAGATCGGCGCAAAATTGCGCCGATTGAACTCTTCCGGGACTTCAAGATTACTGATTGCTCGCAGGACATCTTTGTGCTGCTTGTCGAAACATGCGGCGACATCGGTGGATTTCGCCATGGGACGGCCGTTGACCACGACCAGGGTGGGTGTGGGATCTTGGGTGTTCATTTTTGTGCTCCTTGTGTCGCGATTGGGATGGCCGGAGAACGGACGGTTTCGAAGCGTGCGGACTCCGGGGGTTCGAAACCCCACACAAGGTTGGGCAGCCACGCCTTTAGCCTTGCGGCCTGGACATGGACGTAGCTCCCCCGGAGTCGGACGATTAAGGGCAGATGATTGTTGCCACGAGGTAATGCGGGCACAAAAAATCGCCAACTGTCGGGGGCGGTTGACCGCCTTGTGTTGTGGAGGTTTCGAAGCTCCGGCAACGAGACTGCGACAGGTGGCAGAATATTGTCAAGGAAATTTCTATGGGCCATGTCATTCTCCAAAGTCAAAAGCGGGCTGGCGGCTGGCCGGTTCGGGCATTTTGTTCAAAATGGTGCGCACTTGCCGTTCGGTCAGGTGATATTTCAAGGCCAGCGTGGCGGCGGTGGTGCCGCCCGCATCATACTCCCCCGTGATCAGCCGATTGCGCGCACAGCGCAGCGCATCGGCCCCACGGGGGATATACAGCCGCTCGTTCTGGAAAAACTGGACGAGTTTTTGGGCCGCCTCGGCACCGATGACCGCCACCAGGGGATGCCAAGGTTGAATTGCGACGGCACGGGCAATTCCGTGCCGCCGTAACGTACCGCCAAGGCCGTGGCGGCCGGCAGGCCGACCACCTCCACCAACGCCCGCAACCGGGGCGAGAATTCGCAGACGGCGAAATCAGCGTCCAGGAGAGTGGTCACCGCCGCGCCTGCAACCGGTTGGCGGCAATCTGGAGGGCAGAGACCAAAGCATGCAGCTCCGCACCCGTCAGAAACTCCAGCACGACATCGCCTTTTTGCGCCTGGAACATGTTCCTGGCCACGCCCCGCACATAGCCCCAGTTCCACTTGTGGGCGCAGATCAGCGCGTACAGCTTGCGATACATGGCATTTTTGTCGGGATTGTTCCAGTTGCTTGGCCGTTTCATCCAGCTGGAGAGGGGCAATGCCGGTTTCAAGCCCCTCTTTCCCTCCGGGAAGACAGCCGGGGATGGGGCGTTCCTGGGTGCGGTTGGTTGCCACCCCAGGCGCACAAAATCAGCCAACACCCGCACCATCTCCCTCTGGTCCATCTCGCGGGTGGACTCCTTGCCAGTGCTGCCAAACAACAGGGCGCGGTACTCATCATCGGTCATCCCCATCTGCTTTTGAGCGATGTGGATGCGCGCCCGCAGGCCGGGCAATGGATTTTTGGCGGCAACGGCCATCGCATCAACTCCTTTTGAACCCGTGCGGCGGCTGGTTGCGCCGACGGTGGAAAAACCGAATCAAACCAAACATGGCCAGCCAGGCCAGCAGGTAGAGGCCAAGGGCGACCCAGGGGGTGATGTGATGGTAAATGGCCATATCATGCCACCTCCTCGAGCCTGGTCTCGAACGGCGTCACGACAAAATCCTCTCCCTGTTTGATGGTGATCCCCGGAATCCCGGCAATCGCCTCCGGCTCGGCCAGAATCGCCTCCTTGTTGACCTCCTCCTTGATCCGAATAAAGCGGGTCAACCCGCGTTGCTTCAGGGCATCCAGGACCATCTCCTGGACCCGCAACGCAACGCTGGGGGGCCGCATCCGCCAATTGACCATACCGGAGGGGAAATTATGAAACTTCACCTTGCCTTGAAGGGTCAGGCTCTCCCGGTTCGGCTCACACCAGGCCTGAACCCCCTGCTGAAGCTGGCGAATCTCCTCCTCCAGAGGCTCCAGACGGCCCTTGTGCTCCTGACTGACGAGGGCCATCTTTTCATCTTTGTCGGTGTGGACCCGGATCCGCTCCCGTTGCAGGACGCCGATCCGGGCAATGGCCCGATCCACCTCATCCCGTGACTGCGGTACCGGGAAGGTGGGGGCGTTGGATTTGACTTTTTGTCTGGCTGTGGCCATGGGTTGCTGCTCCTTACTGGAAAATGAGGGGGTAAACGGCGTTGGAATTGGGGTCAAAAACTTGTTTTTTGGTCGGTTGGTAAATGGGTGCCCTGGGTCCAACGTTATCGAGGATCATCCAGACGACAAATCCGTTGCTGGTGGGGGAACTCCCCCGGACGCGACGGTGCGATTGGGTCAAAATACCGGCCTTGCACAGGGCGTTGAAATAGGTCAACAGATTGGTTCCCGGAGATTTTTCCTCGCCCTCCAGGACCAGGTTCAGGATGTTCCCCAAGGTTGACTTGCTC
>CAIWLA010000009.1 GCA_903913345.1 uncultured Magnetococcales bacterium
CCGACCGGAACAACTCGCTGAACTGTGGGAAGGCCAGGCCGCAGCGGCCAGGGAAATCCCGAACGCCGGCATGGCGGTCATCAACGACATCGGCAACCTTCGGGATATTCATCCCAAGAACAAGCAGGAAGTCGGTCGTCGCCTGGCGCTGCTGGCTCTGGCCCGGACGTATGGGCAAGAGGGTGTGGTCTATTCCGGTCCGACTTTTTCGTCACTGGCCCCCGCTGGCAACACCCTGCGCGTCCGGTTTGATCATGCTGATGGCGGCTTGGTCAGTCGCGATGGTCAGCCGCTGAATTGGTTTGAGATCATTGATGCCGATGAAGGGGGATTCGTTAAAGCCGAAGCCCGCGTTGACGGAACTGCGGTGGTGCTGTCGAGCCCGGAGGTCAAACATCCGGTGGCCATGCGTTTTGCCTGGAGCCAACTGGCCGAACCCAATTTACAGAACGGTGCCGGACTGCCCGCCGGTGCGTTCCGTGCCGGCAACATCCCCAAACGCGATTGGCTGGCCATGCATGTGCCCGAGGCCAAGAACTACAAATTGGTTTACGACTTAGATCTGGCCAAACTCGGCCCGGACCTTCGCTATGACCTAGATAATCGCAGCCAGATCAAGGGGCCTTTTGATCGCATCGCGTATTGCCTGGAACTCGAAGACGCCACCGGTGCCCCGCAGGATGTGTATGTTTCGATGGACGCGTTTACCGACACTCTCGATAAGATTGGTGTGCCATCGGTTCAATCCGGCATCCGTTTCCAGCAAAGCGTCGCCCACCTGAACATCTACTCCGATGTGAAGAACCTTGTGACCGGCACCAACCTGAACGGCGGCTGTCTGGAGTTCTGGCCGAATAACTACGGGCCCAACAACGCGGCCAAAGTGCCCAACGCATCTTCCGCAGCCTTTGACTTTGGGGACGAATTGGCCGAGCCGGCCGATGGCTATGGTTCCATGCAGGTGCATAACCATGACGCCAGGCAGACCGTGTTTGCTTTAAATCACTGGCGCGAAGGTCAGCGGGCGGACATCGGCATCGGCAACGCACCCGAAGGCAACCTGGACTGGACCTTCTCGGCGAATGCCGGCAGTTACCAATCCAAACATCTGCGCATCTTCGTGCACTGTAAATAAAGCCTTCGTATGGCCTGAAAGCCTACGAGGCTGTCCGTGCGGTTCGAGGCGAGGAGCAGGGCGATGAATCAAAAGAGCTGAGGAAATTTCGCCTTGTAGTGCGTCAGGTTCTCGGCGAACGCCACGCGCGTTGGCACTCTGGGCGCCTTCAACTCGTTGATTGCTAATGGCAGGGCGTTGATGAAGCCGACTAGATCCAGATCATGAAATCATTGGGATCACTTGCGCTTGTGTTTTTTGAAGAATTGCCACATCAGGTCGTTGGCGGAGATATTCAACGCGGATTTGCCGAGAAAGCCAACCATGGATTCCATCCCCGGCCAAGTGTGACCACCTCCCTGAATGGTGATCAGGACGACTTCTGAACCGTTCTTACCGCCGGCGTAAGATTGGCGGGTCACTTTCAGCTCATCGCCGGCTTTGGACAGGATATCGGTTTTCGGTTGCTGCCGGCAGCCGTCGAGCTTCACCCAGGTTTGGATCGAGTCGGCCACGCCCTTGAACCGCAAAAATGATTGCACATTATTCGCGCTCGTTGCAAAAGGCACCAGATTATCCTCCGTGCCGTGGAAGTGGATCACCGAGACGGGTTGCTTGGGTTTGCTCTCGTCGATGGCGATGGTCCCGGCCACCGGCGCGATGGCGGCGAAACGTTTCGACAATTCTGCAGCCAACCGGTAGCACATCATACCGCCATTGCTCATGCCGCTGGCATAGACACGCTTGGCGTCCACTTTGACAAGGGTGCCGAGATCGTTTAGCAACTGGTCGATGAAGGCAACATCGTCAGTGTCCCCTTCGGCCAGCAATCCTTGAAGGCCGCCGGCATTCCAAATCAGCAGATCGCCGGCGCCGGTGCCATTGGGATAAACGACGATGAACCCCTCTTTGTCAGCGGTTTCATCCAAGCCACAAAACTCCTCCATGAGCTGGGCGTTCATTGCCGCACCGTGCAAGGCCAGGATCACGGGGGTTGGCAATTTAAGGTTGTGCCCTTTCGGGATGTGGATGAGGTAGGATCGCTGCAGGTAACCCATCATCAGGGTGCGAGTGTGATTACCCGGTCCCAGCGGCACGGTTTGGGCGATAGCCGAACCGGGGGCACCTAAGAAAAGGCCGATCAGGCAAAGGATAAAGGTAAAAAATTTCCCAAAAGCCAACCCTGAATGGGGGCGGACGTGGCCGGGGGAATCCCCGAGGCTTCTGTCCCAAACGCCATTAGCGGAATCTTTTTTCATTATAGAAGCCCGAATCACAATCCATTTAATGCGTTTGCCATGGCCGCCAAGAGTATTTTAAAGATTTGCATTGGCAAATCGGAAACGCGCCGGTGAATAAACCGGTGAGTTTGTTGCAAATAGATCG
>CAIWLA010000010.1 GCA_903913345.1 uncultured Magnetococcales bacterium
CCCAGTAAACCCGCATCAAAAATTTCCGTCACCAGAATATCCGCACGAGCCGGGAGATCTCTGCCAACACACAGCGTAGTGGATTTTTTGTCCAGCACGGTAATGGTCTCTGAAAAACCATTGCGATTGACAATTTCTCTGGCTTTTTTGGCCAGCAGTGGAACCATTTCCGTCGTGATGACCTGCCTGGCCCCCGCCCTCGCCGCCATCAGAGCCAGCAATCCAGAACCGGAACCGATATCCAGGACCAGAGAGTCGGGTGTCACCACTTTTTGCAAAGCCGACTCATAGGCACGATTGCGCGATGTGTCATGCATCATCGGAAAGTGCCAGCCAGGGATCATTTTTGTGTAGGCATCGCGCAAGTTATTGCGTGCCTGGACATGGTCTGGCTGCAGGGTCAACACCTGCTGGTATTGTCTGATTGCCCCATCCATGTTTCCCAATGCGTGCAAGGCATTGCCAAGATTGTACAGGGCGGTTATATGATGGGGTTGACGGGAGAGTACTTGCTGGTACTGGTCGATTGCCTGGCCCAGTTTATTCTGGTCTTTCAGAATATTGCCCAGATTGATACGGGCCAGCAGGAAATCGGGACTGGTACGCAGCACAGTGTGCAACTGAAGTACTGCGCCATCCAAATCTCCATATTCCCTCAATATGTTACTCAAATTGTAGCGTGCCTCGACAAAATTTTCACGCAGACGCAAGGCCTCCCGGCCATGCTGGAGTGCGGCTTCAAAATGGCCTTGCTGTCTCAAGACATCTGCCAAATTATTGTGTGCTTCTGGATAGTTTGCCTGGATAGACAGAGCCTGTTGATACATTCGACTGGCTCCGTCCAGATGGCCCATCTCGCTCAACACATTGCCCAGATTGTTGTAAACCACCACAAAATCCGGTTTGAGTGACAATGCCTTCCGGTAAGCCTGTTCGGCCTCCTGAAACCGGAGCATGGCCGCCAAGATCATGCCTAGGCTGTTAAAAAACAACGGCGCATCTGGTCTTCTGGCCATGGCCTGCTCAAGCCATTGGAGTGCCTGGCTGCTGTTGCCCGATTGATGGGTGATAATCGCCAGGAGATGCAGTGCATCCGCATGGCCTGGTTCGCGCCGCAACACTTCACGCACTGTCTGTTCTGCATCCCGCAATCGTCCCGCCTGATGTGATTTCAGGGCGGTCTGTAACAGTTTATTAACGTCTGTCATGGGGCACTCTTCCTGGTTTGTGTGGTGCTTGCCTGCCTGTCGGTTGGATCACGATGTCTGAAACGATTGCTGAACAACCAAAAACTGCTCCAGGGCCAAGGTCATTGACCGCTCGGTCTCCCCCCGATGTTGGTCCCCGGCCGCTGACCGTGCCCGGTTCAGCCACAACTCTCCCTGGGCAAAAAAGGCCAGCCGCTCCATGCCCCGCTCCCGGCTCACGCCCATCATGAACGGCCTGTGCGTCCGCGACAACGGCAATACCCATTGGGTATGAATGGCCTCCAGTTCGGTCAGAAGGAGCGGCATGGTCAGGCCGGACGAGGTGGCTCGCAGACTCTGCAAAGCCACCACACAGGCGGTCAATGGTCCGCCATCGCCCGGAAGCGGCCCCGCTTCCGGGTCGTCGAGGGCGGTTTCCGCCCACAACGGATGGGGCTGTCTGCGCCACAACACCACACCCACCAGTGCCAGGGCATAACCACCCAGCGTATAGGGCAACGTATCCGGCCACCCCCCCATTGCAGTGGGTGGCTTGGCCGCCGTGGCCAGGGCCAGCAACAACCCGACCAGACAAAGCAAGGGCCACCAGTACTGTTTCATCGGTTGACTGCTCCCTTGATGACATATCGAACCGCACACAACGGCCTACCCCACCGCCATGCGCAACAAGGCTTCCCCTACCCCAACCAACGCCTCGCCAATAATCAGCCCCGCCGCCCACGGAACCAGTACATTTTCAGAAAAGGCATAACCCCGACGATGCTCCAGATACTGTTGCGTCAAACAGCCCAGGCCATAGGTCAACGTAATGGAAAAAGGCAGATACATGGCCAACCCCACCATGATCCCCAACCCACCCAGTGGCGTCCACTCCATGATCATCCCCGCCAGACCGCCCAGGACAAACTTGTCCAGGGGGATCTGCTGGCTTTGCACGGCCTCGATCACCCCGGCCAGGGCACTGGCCTGGGGGGCCGGCAACGGCGTACCCGGACCAAAACCGTTGGTCCCACCCACACCCCCATGCCACAACGCGTAAATCACGACAAACGCCACCACGACCCCCAGCCAGGAGAGGGCAAATTCCAGCCCCTGCTGTTGAGCAGGACGATTGCCCACCAGGAATCCGGTCTTTAAATCCTGCATCATGTCGGCACTTTGGCCAATGGCTACGCTGATGGCAATCCCCATGGAGAGGGCGGCAACCACCTGACCACCGAGCAGTGCCATCATCAACACCACCGAAACCAGGGTCATCCCCGACATGGGCGAAATGTCGGTCATGCCGGTGGCCTGGGCGACGATCAAACCCGCGATCCCCAACCAGAGGGTGCCCACCACGGTGGCCACCACCGCCCGCCATAACGGGACATCCGCCGTCACCCAGGCGGCCAGAAACAGCAAAACCACCGCCCCCACCAACCCGGCCAGCAACACCCAGGGCGACATCTCCATCCGCCCGTGGGAAACACCGGTTTGACCATGCCGCCCACCATCGGACGCATGCAAAACGGCTTTTCCTGATGTGGCACGGTCGGAAACAACATGGGACAAGGCGCGCAACGCCGCCAAAATAATGGGCATACTGAGGAGCATGGCGATTCCAGCCGAACCGATCAACATGCCGATACCCAGCGGTCGCAGGGAGTGGGTGTAGATAAAATCGACCAGTTCGGCACCCGCCAACCCCGGCGTTGGCCAACCGGCCCACACCACCAGGGGGGAGATCAACCACCAGGAGGCCACACCACCCAGAAAAAAGGTGAGACCACCCCGACCGGCCAGCAACCCGGAGGCAAATGTCATCGGTGAAAGATACAAAGCGGCGGAAAAATAGGCGGGCAACAGGCCGAAACTCAAGGAAAGTTCATCGGCCTCGATCAGACCGGGCCACTGCAACCAACCGGAGATCATGAGCAACTTCCACCCCGCTCCCAGGGCACAACCGATCCCCAGCAGACGGACCTTTTCCACCCCCGCCGATCCAGATCGGAGAATGGTGGCGACCGCCGTACCGGAAGGAAAACGCAACCGGTCTATTTCGATCATTTTGCGACGCAGGGGAATGATCAGGACCACCCCCATCAACGCCCCACCCACACCGGCGGCCAGCAACGGCCAGACGGAAAAACGGGTCACTGTCCCACTGCCTTGCAACAAAAACAGCGCAGGCAGGGTAAACACCACCCCGGAACCGGCGGTGATAATGGCCGAGGCAATGGTCTGGTTGAGATTGTTTTCGATGATCGACCCCCGCCAGGAACGCCCGCGGAGTGCCACATAGCCGATCAGGGCCGCAATGGCCGAACCACTGATGGCAAAGCCCAGCTTCAGTGCCGAATAGATCAACGCGACATTCAGGACAACCCCCACCACAATCCCCAGGGCGATGGCTGGCAGGGTCAACTCCCGGTAAGGCGTGGCGAGCTGGCCCGGTTGATCCATGAAGATACGCTCCCTCCTAATGTGCAACCTGCCCAGCCGCATCCGACTCCCATTCCCGGAAATAGTTGTCTATGTACCACTGGATAATCTCTTCTATCCGCACAAAGTGCTCTTCCTGGATCTCATCCAGGCGGGCACTGCGGTATTGCCACTCTTCTTCGACAATCTCTCCCCGTTCCAGCTCCTGCTGGTCGGCGACATGCCTCTCTTCCACTCTGGACGGCACAATGCTCACGGAAAAAATGGCCTGGATATCGGCCACCACATCCTCCATCGTCAACCAGACTTCGGGTGGAACCGGCTTTTTGGGACTGGGTGGCTTCAAGGTGACGATGGTATTTTTTTCATCCACATGACGGGGCTTGCGCACCCCCTCCACCCAATAATCCCAGGCAGAGATCCAGGTGGATGGCAGCCCCGTGATCGTCCGGGTGGGCGTTGTTTTGGGTGGACGAACGCCCTCCACCAGATAATCCCGCAGGGGAACCCAGGTGTGTGTGTGTGTTTGCCCGGCCATCCTCTTCTCCCTGTCGCTGTGAACACCGATCTGTTCCTCTTTTCGGCAAACCAGGGATGAAACATGAGGATTTTAGACGCTTTCAGGCAAAAACAGTGGGATCCCCAGAGCCGTGCCGTAAAATCACCGGCGAGGCACCCGTCAAATCGACGACCGTAGAGGGTTCGGTCAACAATACGCCGCTGTCGATGACCAGATCCACCTGCCCGGAAAGGCGTTGATAAATTTCCTCTGGATCGGTGAGAATGCGCTCCTCGTTGGGCAAACGGAGGGTCGTGGAGAGCAGGGGTTCCCCCACGGCCTGCAACAGGGCCAAACAGATGGGATGGCCCGGAATGCGCAGTCCGATGGTCTTGCGCCGGGGCAAAATATTTTTGGGCACATCCCGGGTCGCATCCAGCACAAAGGTGTACGGTCCTGGCAAAAAACGACGCAAAATACGATAGGTGGCATTGTCCACCCGTGCATAACGGGCAATCTCGGCCAGATCGGGACAGAGAATGGAAAAACGATGGTTGGCAGGCAGTTGCCGAATCTGTATGATCCGTTCCACCCCCTTGCGATTGCCAATGGTGCAACCCAGGCCATAGGCGGTATCGGTGGGATAGACAATCACCCCTCCCCCGCGCAGCAGATCAGCCGCCTGGGAGATCAAACGTTTTTGCGGGTTGTCTGGATGGATTTGCAGGAGTGGCACCATCGTCGTTCATTCCCTTTTGTCAACAGAAGCGGCTATACTTACCCGGTCATTGTCTCACAACACCGCCCATCAGGCAACGCGCGACTTGCGTTGTGTTCAACCAAGGAGACCAGAAAATGGCCGTTTATCGCTCACGCACCTCCACCCACGGACGCCATATGGCCGGTGCCAGGGCCTTGTGGCGCGCCACCGGTGTGGCCGAAGCGGATTTTGGCAAGCCCATCATCGCCATCGCCAATTCGTATACCCAGTTTGTGCCTGGGCATGTCCATCTGAAGGAGATGGGCCATCTGGTGGCCCAGGAAATTGTCGCAGCGGGTGGAATTGCCAAGGAGTTTCATACCATCGCCATCGATGATGGCATTGCCATGGGTCATGGGGGAATGCTCTATTCCCTCCCCTCGCGGGATCTCATCGCCGACAGTGTGGAATATATGGTCAATGCCCATACCGCCGATGCCCTGGTCTGCATCTCCAATTGTGACAAGATCACCCCAGGCATGTTGATGGCCGCTTTGCGCCTCAATATTCCGGCCATTTTTGTCTCCGGTGGCCCCATGGAAGCGGGTAAATTCCGCCATCGGGATGGCACCCTCCACGGCCTCGACCTGGTGGATGCCATGGTGGCCGCAGGCGATGAGCAGATTTCTGACACCGAATTGGCCACCATTGAACAACAGGCCTGCCCGACCTGTGGTTCCTGTTCCGGTCTCTTTACCGCCAACTCCATGAACTGCCTGATGGAGGCCTTGGGTTTGGCCCTGCCCGGCAATGGTACCCTGTTGGCCACCCATGCCGATCGGCGACACCTCTTCCTGGAGGCGGGCCGGCAGATCGTCCACTTGACCAAACGCCATTACGAAGGGGATGACCATACAGTCCTCCCCCGCTCCATTGCCACCTTTGCGGCCTTTGAAAATGCCCTTTCTCTGGATATTGCCATGGGAGGCTCCACCAACACGGTCCTCCATCTCCTGGCCGCCGCCCACGAGGGCGGGGTGGACTTCACCATGGCCGACATCAACCGCTTGTCGCACAAGGTACCCTGTTTGTGCAAGGTGGCCCCCTCTTCCGATCGCTACCACATGGAGGATGTCCATCGCGCGGGGGGAATTCCCGCCATTCTGGGTGAATTGAACCGGGCCGGACTGCTCAACAGCCACTGTCCAACGGTCTACGCCCCCTCCATCGGCGAGGCGTTGCGCCAGGAGGATATTGCCAGCCCGCAGGCCAGCCAGGCGGCCAGGACACGTCATCTGGCGGCTCCGGGGGGCCAGGCAACCATCCTTCCCTTTGCCCAGTCCAACCGCTGGCCCACACTGGATCTCGACCGTGCCCAGGGCTGCATCCGGGACGCGGCCCACGCCTACTCCCAGGATGGCGGATTGGCCGTCCTGTTCGGCAATCTGGCCAAAGAGGGGTGCATTGTCAAAACGGCGGGGGTGGATCCCTCCATTTGGCAATTTTCCGGACCGGCACGCCTCTTTGAAAGCCAGGAGGCGACCTGTGACGCCATCCTGGGTGGCCATATCCAGCCGGGCGATGTGGTGGTCATCCGCTATGAAGGACCAAAGGGGGGACCGGGGATGCAAGAGATGCTCTATCCCACCAGTTATTTGAAATCCAAAGGGTTGGGCAAATCCTGCGCCCTGATCACGGATGGCCGCTTTTCCGGGGGCACCTCTGGACTCTCCATCGGTCATGTCTCACCGGAAGCGGCGGAAGGGGGCAATATTGCCCTCCTGGAAGAGGGGGATCTCATTGATATCGATATTCCCCAACGAACCATTCAGATGCGCGTGACCGATGCGGTTCTGGCCGAGCGTCGGGCGCGAAAAACGGTATTTCGCCCGGTCGATCGCACCCGCACGGTCTCCCAGGCATTGCAAGCCTACGCCGCCTTGACCACCTCGGCGGCCCACGGGGCAGTACGCCGGATCCCCGATTTTGGGCGTGGATGACTCATCATCCGCCCTCTCGCAACGGTTCAGTACCCCCTGTCTCAGTCATTTTCAAAATCATGATGGGGGTCCGGGGGAGATTATCTCCCCCGGTGCAGGGGCGGATCCCTTGCAGATAAAGCGCGCTTTACCAAAAGCCAATTTCCGAAGGAAATTGGCTTGGCGCGCCTGGGCCCGAAATCATTATTTTTTTATTCAGAATCGGAATGATGACAGACGAAACCCACTGGGATGTAATCGTGCTGGGGGCCGGGGCGGCGGGTTTGATGTGTGCCGGAGAGGCCGGTCGGCGGGGGCGCAGGGTGCTGGTGGTGGATCATGCGGCCCAACCCGGTGCCAAGATTCGCATTTCCGGGGGCGGGCGGTGCAACGTCACCAATCGCCATCTGGACAAGAGCCATTATCTGTCCGAACATCCCGGTTTTTGCACGGCGGCTTTGCGCCAGTTTGGGGCCGACGACATGTTGCAGCGGTTGGCGCGGGCGGGCATTGGGGTGGAAGAACGGGAGGCCGGACACTATTTTTGTCTGGGTTCCGCCCAGCAGGTGGTCGACTTGCTCATGGCGGCCTGTGCGGCGGGTCAGGTGGCCTTCAGCCTGGGCAACCCGGTGCAACAGGCGGAGCGTGTCGAGGGGGGCTTTGCCCTTCAGACCGGGGCGGGCAGGTTGTGCAGCTCTTCTCTGGTGGTGGCCACCGGCGGGCTTTCTTTCCCCTCCCTGGGAGCCAGCGATTGGGGTCATCGCCTGGCCCGGCAATGGGGGTTGCCTGTGGTGTCGCCGCGACCCGGTCTGGTGCCGCTGGTGGTGCCTCGTGCCAGTTTTCTGGCGGCGGACAGCCTGGCCGGTGTGGCCGTGGAGGCGATGGTCCGCCATCAAAAGGTCTC
>CAIWLA010000011.1 GCA_903913345.1 uncultured Magnetococcales bacterium
ACAACGCTTTCCATGCCCAACGATCCACCCGAAAGATGTTTACGTCAGACGTTTGTACCAGAGTCGGTCGGCGATGTCCAGACGAAAACAGTACCTCCATGATTCTGCATCGTTTCCTGCCTGGAACAAATTCACCCTGAAGGTTTGGTGACGTGTGTTGGAATTTGGTGGTATTTTACGTTAACCTGGCGGGCCGACCATGCTATTTTGACAGGTTGCCATCGGCTGGCACACCAGGAAATTCCGGGAAAATTGACCTGTCAAATGAGCTTGATTGAGCCACCAGGAGATGATGGACGTTTGCCCCGTTTGCGATCGGGCGGGTTTGCAGGGTTCTCCCTTGACCTGTCCCCAGTGCAATGCCGACCTGGACTGTTTCCGACTCCTGGAGGCCTTGCAGGAAGGAGAGGCGGTGGAGCGACCGGTCCGCTCTGCCCGCAGCATCAGGAACCTCATGGTCATGGGTCTGCTGGCGATGCTGGTTCTGGTCGGTTGGCTGGGGCTGGACAACTGGCAACTCCGGGCACAACGTGATGCGGCGCGGCGGATGGTGGCCACGGTGGCGAGGGACAAAACGGCAACTGGAGCGGAGAATGACCCGACCGCCCGGCGATGGATGGTATTGGAACAGGGCATTTACGTGACCATTGGCCCCCCGGCGACACCATCAGATGGTGCAGAAAAGGTGCATTCCGACAAGGGATCAGGACGCTGAACGGACGGCTGGATAAATCAAATGGATGACAACATGCCGTTCGAGCAGGCGGTTGGCAAAGGCCACCATTTTTTGACCAGAGACAATTTTTTTCTGGCCAAACAATATTTTGAGTCCGCACTGCGGTTGCGCGAGGCACCGGAGATTCGGGATGCCATCGCCTTGTGCGATCGTGGCCTGATCACGCTGAAAAGAAAGGATACCCTTAAAAAAGGCCGCCGGTTGGAGCAAAAAGGCAAATGGGACGAGGCGTTGCTCTGTTTCAAACAGGCTTCCGACTGGGAGGAAGAGGGATGGGTTACGGATAAAATATCGGCTTTGCAGCAAAAAATGACCCTTTCCGCCGTGACGGAGCAGATGCGGAAGGTGGCCGATTCGGACGACCTGGAGCTGAAGCTGGCGACGTACAATCGGGCACTCGCGTTGGATCCCAGTGTGACCATGATCAACGGGAAGGCGGCCTGCCTGTTGCACCTGCAGAGACCGGACGAGGTGGTTGCGCTGTACGACATCCACCCCCCCACGGATGACCGTGGCTGTTATCTGCTGGGGTTGGCGTTGGCCCACCAGGGACGGTTGGGCGAGGCGGTCCTGTGGTGGGAGAGGGTGACGGTCCATGTGGCGGAGATTCTGGAGCAATGGCGCGGTTGGGTGCCCTTTGTCTACCGGGCACTGCACGCCGTTCCGCCAGGCCCCCCCCACATCGCGGTCTATCGATGGTTGCGCCGATTGCAGGCCGATCGATTCCAGGCGGATTTGACCCCCTATGAACCGTTTTTCCACGCCCAGGCCCTGGCGGCGTGGTGGCAGGGCGGTCTGCCGGACGAACACCGGGATCTGCTGCACCCCTGGCCGCCCACACTCACCCGCACCGGGTTGGGCCGCCATGCCCAACTCTATTTCCAGTTGGCCCAGCGGGATGTGAATTGCCTGGAAACCGCCATTTCGCTGTGGCTGACGGCGGTCTACCAGGATGCGTTGCTGGATTCCCTGGCGGCCCATGTCCTGTTTGCCACCCCGGTCGACCGGCAGGAGCTGCGTGACCGCCTGTTGCTCGCCCTGGAACGGGTGCTGGACGCGCATGAGCGGGCTGGCGGGTTGCCTTCTGGCATCCGGGTCTTGTGGCGCGTGGAAAAGCGGTCGATAGAGGCCTTGTCCCGTTTGGCACCGACCGGGGAACGACCAGAGTTGTTTCCCTGCACGGCCGGTCTGGCCGACCGGCTCGGATTGTCCACCCGCATATGGGCACTTTTGCAACGGCCTGACGTGGCACGGGAGGCGGGCGAGGAGTGGTTTCAGGTGCTGCTCGCGGCCTTTTCGCCGTTCAGGCTCTCTCTGGTTTGGCTGGAACAGGGGGAAGAGGAAAAGGCCCTTGCCCATCTTGCCACCCTCCATCGGGCGGAGCAGAAGGGGTTGTGCGATGCGGTACAGGCGGTCACGGCCACCTACTGTCGGCAACGGATCCATTGGGCGTTGGCCATCAAGGCGATCCGCAAGGGGGATAAAGGGGTCAGAAAATGGCTTACAATCGCCCTGCCGCTGGTTCATGCCTATCCTGTTTATGCCGAAGAGTTGATCCCCCTGGCATATGAAGATCTGGAACCACACGCCCTCATGGAATTGGGGGAGATCATGGAACGCCTGGTGCCACGGGTGTGCTCGCGCCCGTTTCGGGAGGCGACCGCCCACCTGTTGGGCATCAAGGCCCTGCAGTTGGTACACAATGCGTCGAATTATCGATCTGTCGAAGCCCTGCTGGAGAGGGCGGACACCATCTGTCGGGACACCGAAATGGTCAAGACCGCCAGAGAAAATTTGAAAAAGAAGGTGGCTTTTGATCAATTGGATGCGGCCTTCCGCAAGCGCAACACCGCCAGGGCGGCCCAGGTGGTTCAGGAGGCGAATGATCCAGAGGTCAAGGCCGCCTTTTTTGAGACGATGGAGATGGTGGCGGATGCCATCGGGGGTTGGGAAGAGAAAGACCGGTTGGTCCCCCTCCGCGAATTGTGCACCCATTGTCGAGAGGTGGATCCGGATCACGCCGTCACCCGGCGCATCGAAAGAAAACTCCAATTATTACAGGAAGAATGAAAGAGCCATGATTGACCCTTTCGCTGTTCTGGCCGTCCACCGCACGGCCTCCAAGTCGGAGATCCTGCAGGGTGTCGCCCAGGCTTTGCGGCAGCGGCGTTTTGCTGCCCGCACGGTGGCAGAGGCGCAAAAAATGTTGTTTTCGCCCCTGGATCGGGCGGAGGCGGAGTTTATCTATTGTTTTTCTGCGCCGGACGCGGAAACCGGGTGGCCGGAACCGCTTCCCCACGCGGCCAAACCGGCCTGGACCTTACTGGAACCGCGCAATGAAAAAGGCCTCTCTGCACCATAAACTGGTGGCGTTTCAGAGGGAGATTATCGGGTTGTCCGAATCTCTCCGGCGGGAAAAAGAGCAGCGCAAGGAGGATGAGGAGCGGCTGTTTCTGGATCTGTTGACCGTTCTCGATGCCTTTGAAAATATATTTGCCCATCTGGCGGACAAGGAATCCGGTTTTGACCGATCGGCCCAACGGGGTATCAAGAGCTTTCGGGCGATTCATCGCAAGTTGATTCGTCTCCTGGAAGATCGGGAGGTGGTCAGGATTGTGTTGGAAGAGGGCGAGCCGGCCCCGATGGCCTGGTGCCAGGTGGTCGAGACGGCGGTGGCAGAGGGGCGGGAAGAGGGTGCCGTGTTGGCCATCGTCAAGCATGGGTATCGTCGGGGCGAGCGGGTCTTGCGACCCGCCGAGGTGATGACCGCTGCCAACCGCGCCTTGCCCGGCAACCAGGCCAGGAACCAGGCCGATCGGGCGGCTGAAACATCGGAAACCGGAAAAAACAGTTTGTAAAAAATTGCAAAAACCGCCACAATGCCCCACTTGAATGGATCCACGTGACTCTTATCGACCGGGCAAGCCGAACCAACCATGCCAGAGACCAACAATACCGAATACCTGATTGTCAACCTGACGGATACCCTGTACGGTGTGGATGCCCGTTTGGTGCAGGAGGTGGTGCGTCTGCCCGAAATCACCCCCATGGAGGATGCCCCGGTCTTTATCGTCGGCGTCATCAATCTGCGGGGTCGGGTGGTGCCGGTGCTGGATCTGAACAGCCGTTTGGGACGGTTGCCCCAGCCCTCTTATCTCTTGTCCGATGCCGTGGTGATATTGGAACAGGGGATCTCTGACCCCTCTGCAGCGGGTGTGGCCGGTGGCCTGATGCCTTTGCTGGGATTGCTGGTCAGTGAAGTGCGCGAAATTGTGACGCTGACCGAGACCGATCGGGAGGCCGCCCCCGTTTTTGAAGGGTCCGATGGCACGGGACCGGCGGGTGAGACACCGGAGGGCAACCCACGGCGGTACCGTTTGGTCGAGGGGGTGGCCAAGGTGGGGGAGGAGTTGGTCATGCTGCTGGCCATGGAACATCTCCTGCATGTCCACCCTTCGGACTGGGTTGTGGAAGGCGGCACCGAGGAGGGTGCGGAACCGGTGGAGGCCCTGACGGCCCGTCGCCGCTTCAATCCGTCCGGGGAGGAGTCGGACCGTCCCCTCTTCCGCGAACGGGCACGGCGGTTGCGGCAGCGTCTCGACCAACAGGATCTGGGAGAAAAGGTTTCCCTGGCCATTGTCCGTCTCCACGATGAGATGCTGGGGGTGGAATTGCAGGGGGTGACCGGCTTTGCCCGTGTGGCCAGGATGACCCCCGTTCCCTGCTGTCCGCCCCATATTGCCGGCAGCATGAATCTGCGCGGCGATGTCTTGACCCTGGTGGATCTGCGCCAGATTCTGGATCTGGAGAGATCCGGGGATGACCAGCCCATGGAAAAGGCGGTGGTGGTGTCGATGGGAAACCATGAGGTGGGGGTTTTGGTCCATGATGTGGTGGATGTCATCCATCTCCTGCCGACCGAGATCGCCACCACGCCCGCTGCGGCGAGCACGGTGCGGGGCGAACATTTGCAGGGGGCGGTACCCTATGGCAGGCAGATGCTGGGGGTTTTGAATATACGGGCACTGCTGGCCAATCCCGCCCTGCTGGTGAACGAAGAGGTATAACCGGGGACCAATGAAACAAGGATTGAAACCATGAAAATGCGTTTGTCGGTCAAGCTGATCAGCCTGTTCCTGTTGTTCGGCCTGGTGCCGTTGTTCGTCGTCAGCCTGCTGCTCAACCACCAGGCGAGTGAGGCCTTGCGGGCCAAGTCTTACGCCATGCTGGATTCCGTCCGGGCATCGCGCACGCAACAGGTGGAAAAATTTTTCCGGGAGCGGTTGAGTGACGTGACGGTACTGGCGGAGACCATTGCCGTGGCGGAGACGCTGAAAGCGACGGATCGCATTCTGCATGAATTCCATAAAAGTGGCCGCAAGGTGGGCAGTCCAGAGTGGCTGGCTGCCGTGCAAACCCCCTTGGTCCATTTTTTGGAAGAGTTTAAAAAACAGTATAAATATTACGACCTGTTCCTGATCGATGAGGATGGGCACGTGGTTTTCACGGTGGCGCGGGAACCGGATCTGGGGGAAGATTTGCTCCATGGGTCGTTGCAGGGGAGCGGTCTGGCCCGTCTGTATGCCAAGGCCAAGGAGGCCCCTGTCCTGGAGGATTATGCCCCGTATGCCCCCTCGAAGGGGGCGCAGGCGGCCTTTGTCGGTGCCCCGATCAAACGGGACGGGGTGCTCCTCGGCGTTGTGGCCATGCAGATCTCCACCGAGGAACTGGATGCCGTCATCCAGGAACGGACCGGGATGGGTGAGACGGGGGAGAGTTATCTGGTGGGCAAGGTGGGGGATGTCACCTCCTATCGCAGCGACCGCGTGGCGGCGGCCGGCAGGATTGGTCAGATGCATGACAACGATTCCATCCGCGATGCGTTGGCAGGCAAGACGGGCACCATGTCGCGCCGGGGGGTGGCGGGCCATTTGAAGGATGTGCCAATATTGACCAGTTACGCGCCGTTGGCGATCCCCGGTCTGCACTGGGCCATGGTGAGCATCATCGCCGAGTCGGAGGCCTTTGCGGCGGTTGACACGTTAAATTTTTCTCTCCTGGTCGTGGGTTTGATCTGTACGGTGGTGGTATGGGTGGTGGGGTGGTTTTTTTCCCGCACCATCAGCCGTCCCTTGCAGCAGGTGATCAACGTCATCTCCTCTTCTTCGGCGGAAATGGCGGCATCGCTGACAGAGCAGGAGCGGGTGGCGGCCCAGCAGGACGCCTCGGTGAATGAGACCAATACCACCATGGAGGAGCTGGGGGCCTCCTCCCGGCAATCGGCGGAACAGGCGGAGGTGGCGGCCAATGGGGCGGACAAGGCGTTGGAACTCTCCCAGTTTGGCATGAGCCGGGTGGAGGAGACCCTGGCCAGCATGGAAAAGGCCAAGGCCAAGGTGGAGGCCATTGCCCAGCAGATTTTATTGTTGAGTGAGAAGACCGGGCAGATTCGGGATATTGCCAATCTGGTCTCCGGTTGTGCCAATGAGACCAAAATGTTGGCCATGAATGCGGCGGTGGAGGCGGTGCGGGCGGGGGAGCACGGCAAGGGTTTTGCC
>CAIWLA010000012.1 GCA_903913345.1 uncultured Magnetococcales bacterium
GACCGCTGTTCCATAACCTGATCCTGGCCGATGAGATCAATCGTGCCCCGGCCAAGGTGCAATCCGCCCTGCTGGAGGCGATGGGGGAACGGCAAATTTCCGTGGGTTCCAAGACCTATCCCTTGCCCACCCTTTTTCTGGTCATGGCCACCCAGAATCCGATCGAACAGGAGGGCACCCAACCTCATCCGGAGGCACAACTGGATCGCTTTTTGATGCTGGTGCGCATCGGTTATCCCAATGCCACCGAGGAAAAGGCCATTTTGCACCTGGTGCGGGAGGAGCTGCGCCAGGCGCAGCGCGGCCCTGCTCCGATTCGGACGCCGATCTCCCAGGCCGACCTGCTGGCGGCCCGGCAGGCGGTGTTGAATGTCTATCTGGCGGAAAATGTAGAGGAATACCTTATACAGTTGATTCTGGCGACCCGCCATCCGGGTCGGTATGGCCAGGATTTGGCCTCGGTCCTCCAGTATGGGGCTTCGCCCCGTGCCACCCTGGCCCTGGACCGCTGCGCCCGCGCCCACGCCTGGCTCCTGGGTCGGGATTTTGTGACCCCCGACGATGTGAAGGAGTTGCTCCCGGCAATCTTGCGCCACCGCATCCTGCTCACCTATGAGGCCGAAGCCAGCGGTTTGACCCCTGACCGCTTTGTGGAAATCCTTCTCGAACGGGTGCCTGCCCCATGAACGGTCGTCTGCCCGCCAACGGTTTGTCGGCGAACCCTCTTCGGCGGTCGGGTGGCCCCGATCCGGTGCCCGGCGGTTGGGCCACCCGGATTGATCTCTCTTCTCTCCTCGATCTGCGCGGTGCGGCGTTGGGGTTGGCGATGGATCCGGTCCGCGCCCGCTCCGGGCGCAGCGGTCCCACCCTCTCCCTTTTCAAGGGGCGGGGGATCGAGTTTGCGGAGAGTCGCCCCTATCAGGCAGGGGATGAGGTGCGCCACATGGATTGGCGCGTCACGGCCCGCACGGGCAAGCTGCACACCAAAATTTTTCACGAGGATCGGGAACGGGCGGTCCTGGTCTGGGTCGATCTGCGTCCCGCCATGTTTTTTGCCACGCGGGGGTCGTTCAAGGCGGTATCAGCCGCCCGTGGCGCGGCCCTGGTGGCCTGGGGAGCGGCCTTGCAGGGGAATCGTCTGGGTGGCTTGTTGTTTGCCGACCATCGCCACCGGGAGATCCGCCCCATGCGGGGCGACCAGGGGGTGTTGCGCCTGATCGGCCTGCTGGCGGACTGTGCGGCAGAGGGCCATGACGCCGGGTCGGCAACGGAATCGGGGATGGAAGAGTCCCTGGTCCGTCTGCGCCGTGTGACGCGACCGGGGAGCCGATTGTTTCTGTTCAGCGATTTTGTCCAACTGGGGGATCGGGAAAAGGTCCATCTGGCGCAACTGGCGCGGCGCAACGACCTGATCCTGGTCTTTTTTTACGATCCCCTGGAACGGATGTTGCCGCCCCCCGGCTGGTACCCGGTGCGGGAGGGGGGGCATCGCTTTATCCTGGACAGCCACTCCGTTGGCCATCGTCGCCAATACCAGGAGCAGTTTTTGCACCGTCAGGAGGGGTTGGCGCACTTTTGCCAGCAGCAGGGCATCTTTTTTCTCTCCTGTTCCACCGAAGAGGATGCGGTGGCCCTGCTGCAACGCGCCCTCGGCAAACCGCTCAAACCGAAGATGCCCGACCGTGGATACTCCTCAGCCCGTGCTTGATTTAAGGGAGATCCATCTCCCGGATCCCCTCTCCTGGTGGCCGCCTGCCCCAGGTTGGTGGGTGGTGCTGGGTGTGGTGGTGGCTCTCCTGGCCCTCGGTTGGTTTTTCTGGCATCGGGTGCGACGCCACCGCTTGCGCCGGGCCGCGCTGGCCGAATTGGACCGTCTGGTGGCGGCGTATGCCCTCCATCTGGATGGCCATCGTCTGACCGGCGAGTTGTCTGCCCTGCTGCGTCGGGTTTGTCTGTCTCTCCTCCACACGGCTGGACCGATGGCTTCGGTGCAACGGGGGGTGGCGGGTTTGACCGGTGCAGAGTGGTTGCAGTTTCTGGATCAGACCCTGCCGGAACAACCGTTCACCACGGGCGTGGGGCGATGGCTCATTGCCCTGCCGTTCCAACCGTCCGCCGCCGCCCGTCCGGAGGAGGAGATGACCGCATTGATTGCCTTGTGTCGTTCCTGGTTGCAGGTCAATGCCGTTCCCGGCAGGCGTAGCCCCTCTGGTCTGAATGGATTGGGTTGATTCCGGTGTCGTCGGCGGTTTCAGCCCGGTTGTCCAAATGTGCGCACGGGAAGGGGAGGAGGGGGATAACGTCCGGCCATGGTTGCATTCCAGTAGGCCCATGAACGCGGATCGATAATGCCGGGTGGCGCGAGCGTCAGGGCCTCTCTGAAATCGTCGTCCGTGACATACCGTCGCAGGATGCGTATATCCTCCAGCGTGGCATAGGCCATGGCATACGCCATAAAACGGATGGGATCGGCCAGGGCCTCCGAGGGTTCCTCAAACCAGATAATCCGTCGAGAAACCTCTGCCGTCTCTTGGGTCAATGGAATCGGATTCATCGGTCCCCCCCTACTGCGGGTGGCTCGAACGGCGGTAAACGGTCAGGATCCACCGCACACACCCCTTCGACCAACCGCCGCTTGACCTCCCTGGGCAGGCGTCTCAGGTTGCCGTCATCGAAACAACACAATGCTTTCAATGTGATCAGCGGATTGAATGATGGGCCATAAATGGTATGGGCCGCAGCCAGAACAGCCACCATATCCAGGGTTCCGTGGGCAAGAATGGCATCCAGGTCGAGGTAGTCTTTGGCCTCTGCCCGTTTTTGCACCACAGCCGCCTTCATGCCCGCCAGGTCAAGCAGTGACGCAACCGGGAGACCATGGCCGGGGGAATGATGTGGCGGTTGTACCGTGCGAACCCTGGGCAGTCCGAAAAAGGAGATGCGCACCGGTCCCCCACATGCGACAATCCCCGTCAGTGTGTTGGGTTCCTTCTGCACAATGCGCGCATCACGCATGAAGGGCACGGACGCTACGAGTTGGTCTGGATCAAAATCCCGTTGCCCAAAAAAATCAAAATCAATGGATTGTCTGTGCCCAAGATGCAGGGCGATTGCCGTGCCTCCGTACAGGATAAATCCCTCCGGTATCTCACCCAGTTTTTCCCACAAAAGACGTTGCGGTGGGGGCAGAATGTCCAAGTGCGGTATGAACAACCCGCTCATCCCCTAACCATCCAGCCAACGCCGGGCGTTGCGGAACAGTTGCAACCAGGGGGCCTCTTCGGGCCAATCGTCGGGGTGCCAACTGTTTTGCACCGTGCGAAAGACCCGTTCGGGATGGGGCATCAGGATGGTGACCCGCCCATCGGTCGTGGTGACCCCGGCCACGCCCAACGGCGAACCATTGGGATTGGCCGGATACCGATCCGTCACCTGACCCCGATTGTCCACAAACTGCAAGGCCACCTGACCACGGGCCAACAGTTGCCCGGCCAGCGCGGGCGGGTCAAACGCCGCCCGACCCTCGCCGTGGGAACAGGGCACCGCCAACTGTGATCCCGCCATGCCCGCCAGCAGCACCGAACGGTTGTCGGGAATCGTCACCAGCGAAAAGCGGGCCTCAAAGCGACCGCTCCGGTTTGGCACAAAACGGGGCCACTCCTCGGCACCGGGAATCAGGCTTCGCAAATGGCTCAACATTTGACAGCCATTGCAGACCCCCAGAGTGAATGTGTCGGGACGCTGAAAGAAGCCCGAAAAGGCCTCACGCAGGGACTCGTTGAACAAAATCGACTTGGCCCACCCCGCCCCGGCCCCCAGGACATCCCCGTAGGAGAATCCGCCGCAGACGGCCATTCCCTGGAAGCTCTCCAACCCGCGCCGTCCCGCCAGGAGATCACTCATGGGGAGATCCACCGGCTCAAAGCCTGCCCGATGAAAGGCCGCCGCCATCTCCACCTGCCCGTTGGTCCCCTGTTCCCGTACAATGGCCACCTGGGGCCGCCGACCGGTGCCCACCATCGATGCCTGGGGTTTAAAGTTCAACTGAATGGTCAAACCGGGATCTGACCCGTCCAACAGGGCATCATACTCCTGCCGGGCCGTCTCCGGGTGATCCCTCAGGGTACGCATTCGCCAACTGGTCTCGGCCCATACGCGTTGCCAATGGAGCCGACTGGCCTGGAGGAGGGGGGCACCTTGCCAGAAAAGGCCGATCTGATCGTCATCGCTCACCGTGCCGATGACCTGAACATGGCCAATACCTTGCAGACGGTCCAACACAGCGGGCAATGCGGCCTCGGCCACTTGAATGACCGCGCCGATCTCCTCGCTGAACAGAATGGCGACTGGGTCCAGGCCCAGGCCATCCAACGCCACCGTCAAGCCGGTATGACCGGCAAAGGCCATCTCGCAGAGGGTGACAAACAGTCCCCCATCGCTCCGGTCGTGATAGGCCAAAATGTGGCCTGCTTCGCTCAATGACTGTATGGCATCGAAAAAATTTTTCAACCCTTCCGCATCGTCCAGATCCGCCGGTTCGTTGCCCAACTGCGCAAAGACCTGGGCCAGGGCCGATCCCCCCAGGCGATTTTTTTTCTGACCCAGATCAATCAGAACGAGTGCGGAGTCCCCTTTGTCCCGCCGCGGTTGCGGCGTGAGGGTCCGACGCACATCCGTCACCGGCGCGAAGGCGGAAATGATGAGGGAAACCGGCGCGATCACCTGCTGCATCCCCTCCGCCGTCTGCCAGACGGTTTTCATGGAGAGGGAATCCTTGCCCACCGGAATGCCGATCCCCAAACGGGGGCACAATTCCAGGCCAACGGCCCGTACCGTATCAAACAGTCGGGCCTCCTCGCCGGGATGACCCGCCGCCGCCATCCAGTTGGCGGAGAGCTTGACCTGACTCAGGGGACCGATGGCGGCGGCGGCCAGATTGGTGATGGCCTCCGCAATGGCCAACCGGGCCGAGGCGGGGCCGTTGATCAACGCCACCGGGGTACGTTCCCCCATGGCCATGGCCTCGCCCACGGTGCTCTCTGCCCCATAGCCCCGACTGGTCACGGCCACATCGGCCACCGGCACCTGCCAAGGCCCCACCATCTGATCGCGGCAGACCAGACCGGTGACGGAACGGTCGCCAATGGTGATCAGAAAGCCTTTGTCCGCCACCGTGGGCAGTCGCAATACCCGGTGTGCGGCATCGGCCAAGTCAATCCCGCCCAGTTCCAACGGAGGGAGAAGGGGGGTGCGACGGTGGACCGTCCGTTCCATCATCGGGGGCTTGCCCAGGAGAACCTCCAGGGGCATATCGATGAGCGGATGCCCCATCGTCGAACCATCGTAGGTCAGCAGGAGACGCGGTTCGGCGGTGGCCCGGCCCAGGAGGGCGAACGGACAGAGTTCCCGGTCGCAGAGGGCGGCAAAGCGGTCCCAATCCTCTGGCGCGATGGCCAATACATACCGCTCCTGGGCCTCGTTGCACCAGATTTCCATGGGCGACATGCCGGGATCGGCGTTGGGAACGGCCGCCAGTTCGATCTGCCCCCCCACACCCCCCCCAAGCAGCAAAACCGGCACCGCCATGGACAACCCGCCGGCCCCGACATCGTGAATGGAGAGGATCGGATTGCGTCGGCCCCATTGACAGCAGCCGTTGATCACCTCCTGACAACGGCGTTGCATCTCCGCGTTTTCCCGTTGGACACTCTTGAAATCCAGCTCCGCATGAGAAGTGCCGCTGGTTTGCGAGGAGGCTGCCCCGCCGCCCAGGCCGATCAGCATGGCCGGTCCGCCCAACTGCACAATCAGGGTGCCGGGGGAGAGGGGTTGCTTGGCCACATGCATGGCGTTCAGGGTGCCGATCCCCCCGGCGATCATGATGGGCTTGTGATAACCCCGCACTTCCCCATCGACCACCTGCTCGAAGGTCCGAAAATAACCGGTCAGGTTGGGACGGCCAAATTCATTGTTGAACGCCGCCGCCCCCAATGGCCCCTCCCGCATGATCTCCAGGGCAGAGACAATGTGATCGGGCTTGCCATGGTCGATCGCCTCCCAGGGTTGTTCCGCACCGGGAAGGCGCAGGTTGGAGACCGAAAAGCCGGTCAAACCCGCCTTGGGCTGGGAACCCTGACCGGTCGCCCCCTCGTCGCGGATCTCCCCACCCGAACCGGTGGCGGCCCCCGGATAGGGGGAGATGGCGGTGGGGTGATTGTGGGTCTCCACCTTGATCAGCAGATGGGTTACGCCGGGATGAAAATCGTAGATTCTGCTCGTCGGATCCGGAAAAAAGGGCCTGCCTGGACCCCCTTGCAGGATGGCCGCATTGTCCCGATAGGCCAGAATGGTCCCCTGGGGCGTGGTTTGCTCGGTGTGGCGGATCATGCCGAAGAGGGTTTCCGTCTGGGGCAGGTCGTCGATAAACCAGCGGGCGTTGAATATTTTATGCCGACAATGTTCGGAGTTGGCCTGGGCAAACATCATCAGTTCGACATCCGTCGGATCGCGCCCCTGGCGGACAAAATGGCTCAGCAGATAGTCCAATTCGGGATCGGATAACGCCAGGCCCATCTGCCGGTTGGCCAACGACAAGGCGGCGCGTCCCTCCTGGTGCAGGGGGATGGTGAGCAGAGGTCGGGGATGGGCGGTCTGAAAGAGTGCCCAGGCCTCTTCCTCGGTTTCCACCACCTGCTGGGTCATGCGATCGTGGAGGAGGGGGCGCAGACGGGCCTGGGCGAGCGGCTCCAACACCCGATCAAAACCGAACCAGAGCACCCGTTCCAGGCGATGCACCGCCGTCAAACCACAGCGATGGGCAATTTCGGTCGCCTTGGTGGACCAGGGCGAGAGGGAACCGATACGCGGGATGACCAGCAGCGAGGAGGAGACCATGGCCGCGTCCGGGGTCTCCGGGTCCGTTTGTGGCTCCACGGCCTCGGTCAGCAGTGCCTCCAGGGTCTGCCGTTCTCTGGGGGAGAGCGGCCCTTCCAGGGCGACAAAATGGTGGTAACGGGCGGTGACGAGGGGAACCCCCGCCGTCCGCAGCCTCTCCTGTTGAAACGATGAGAGGGTGGCTCCCCCCGGCAGAACGAGGAAATGAAGTGGATTCATGCGTCAACGCCGCAGACTGTTGAGGGCCAGGAAGGAGTGGATGGAGCCAGCCTGCCGATAAAAGTCCACCTCCTCCTGGGCAATGGCGCGCACCTCCCCCGTCCGTTCGATGCGGGTGGCGGTCGTCTCATCCGGTTGGGAGTGACCCAACACGTGCGCCAGGAGAACGGCAAACTTTTTCTCCTGGATCTTCAGGAAAGCCTCCTGGATAACGGGGGTGCCGGGATATTTGCCCGTCTTTTGCCCGCCTTCCAGCAGTTCACGGAAGGAGACGCCATGGACGGCGGCTTCGGCCTTGGCCGACTTGACGGCCTCAAACCAGTCGGAGTGCATGATCTTGTAATAGTCGCGAATGGCCTGTTTGTTGAAGTGGACAAACATCTCCTGATTCTCCTCCGTCACGGTGCAGGTGACCCGGAGGGAGTCGGTATCGATGGTGTCCACAAAGAGCAATTGGTTGTCCTTTTTGGCGATTTCCCATTTGACATCCCAGAGGGTCAGTCCCATCTCCTGGAAGAGACCTTGCACCAGGAGGCTGCCCAAAATGGTCATGCGGATGAGATCCAGAAACTGTTCACCGGTACACCCGGAGATATGCAGGGCCTCCTGACAGGTCAGGGCACGATCTTCGGGTTCATATTTGCTGGTAAAGTCGGCGATGGGCACGGGGAAAAAACGCCACAGGGGCAACTCCTCCACCCCCCATCCTTTCAGGAGGTGACGCCGATGGTGTTCCCCCAGGTGGAGAAATTTTTGATAGAGCGAGGAGCCGGAGGTCAACCCCAGACGGACAATATTTTCCAGGGGAACGACGTGGCTCGCCTGGTTTTTGTAGGGGGAATAGTCCCAAAAATGGTCGGAGCGGTAGGCCACCGGGAGGGGTCTGATGACTGTAAACTTTTCCACCAGGACGTAGGGGCTGACCTGCGGCGGGAAGCGATCTTTGTAGACCAAACCGGTCTCCCGATCAATCATGCCCAGATGGTGGGTGACGGCTCCATGGGTCTGGAAATGTTTCAGCAAGCCATTCCCATCGGTTTGTTTTGCCTGGATGAAATCCAGGAAGCGTTGTTTTTCTCCATACCCGTCCTGGATCCGCTGGCCGACCGCCTGCCAGGCCTCCGGGGTGTGCAACCGGGAATAGACGAAGTGGCGAAAGGCGGCCCGGCTCAGGTCGCTGCCCGCAATGGCAAAGATGGATCCCACGTCAAAAACCGATCCAGAAGAGGTGGTTTCACACACCATGCAATCGCTGCCATCCTCCAGGTGATACAGGTTTTGCACCGATCCGGTATAATCGGGGGTGGTCAACCGGGACAGATCCACCTTTTTTTGGTCCATCATTGTCTTCTCCACAAAAGTTCAAGAGCCTATCTGACGGGGAGTGGGGCATTCTCCTCTTTTGCCACTCGCCATCCTTTCTGTATACCATGAATCGTCTGTCCCAGGACAGGGATGACAGTGTCTTCCCAGAGGATGGGCGGAAGGGTTTGCGCACTTTTCCAGCCTTCCATGGGGCGGTCCAGGGTATTCGGCGGCGAGGATCTCGTCCGGTTTGTGCCATGCATCTCAGGTGTCGTTCATCCCGGTTGCAAAGAGGGGGTTGTCACCCTATAATCCGCAACGGCCACTGTGAGAGCGTCATGGCATGTTGTTGACCGATCGGTGGATGGCAGACCGAATTGTTTTACCCAACTCAGGGGGATGTGCAGTGATCACTCGTCGATACGAAAGAGTTGCCTTCAATGCAGAGTGCACCTTGCATCTCCCCGATGGGAGACCCGTTGTCTGCCGCACATTGGATGTCAGTCTGGGTGGTGTGAAGGTGACCTGCCAGACTCCGCGCGGCCTCTCTCCGTACATGGGTGTCGATTGCCAACTGGAATTTCCTGTCAATATACTGGGTGACATCTCCTCTGGAGAGACCTTTCTGAAGGCTCATGCGCGGATTGTCAATGGGGATGCATCGGGGGTGGGTTTGTCTTTTCAGGGGGTGGACCAGGAGTCGTTGGAACTGCTCAAAAAACTGGTGGAAAATACCCTGCAATCCAGTGACCTGGAGACCCTGCGCGACAAGGGCGGGCTGACCCTTCAGGGACAGCATGTCAAGGTTCTGAAAGTGTTGCTGGAGGAACATATTGCCGAAGCGGTCAAGGAAATTTTTATCGCCTTTTTGGCCATGGATGTGGCTCTGGGGCCGTATGTGGAACGTCCCGAATTTGAAGCCTACTGCCCACCGGAAACCGATGTGACCGGTGTCATTCTGTTCCATGGTGCCCTGGAAGGGGGGGTTCACCTGGCGGCTCCCTTGCATTTTGCCATCAATGCCGCAGGTGCCCTGCTGGGCGAGGCCGGTCTTGATTTCAAAGAGCAGCAGAGTGAAGAGGTTTGGGACGCCTTTGGTGAAATTGTCAATCAGGTGGCGGGTTCGATCCAGACGCGCCTCTCCAACCATTTCAGCGAGATCAACATGACGGCACCCACCGTGGTGATTGGACCCCATGCGGGCGGCACCTACCACAAAACCCTCAGCAGTGTTCGCCACTTTTTCGGTTCCCCGTTTGGTCCTTTTTATGTGGAGTGTTTCTTTCGTTAATGATTTGACCCAATCTCCACATCGAAGAGGCGCAATACACAGTCAACGCTCGATATTGACGGCCCGGATGACCTTTAGGAGTCTATTCAAAATAACTTGCACATCTTGCTTGTCTTTTGGTCCGCCCGCGTCGTTGC
>CAIWLA010000013.1 GCA_903913345.1 uncultured Magnetococcales bacterium
AACCGTTCCAATGGTCTGTTCCTGGAATATTACATGACGTTTCCCGTCACCTATCCCAAAAAGGTCAAGCAGCGCATTCTGACCTCTTTTGGCCGCGGGTTGATGCGCAGTCTGCCGCTTTCATTGGTGGAGAGTCCTCTTCTGCAACAATTTTCTGTGCGGGAGGAGGCCTCCGAGCCGACCGCCTATGCCGCCTGTGCCCTGGAAGAGCTGAACATCCAGCCCACCGCACAAGGCGTCGCCTTTGCCGTGTTTGATTTTGGTGGCGGCAGCACCGATTTTGACTTTGGTCTCTACCGGCTGCCCACCCCCAAAGAGGCCGAACGGGGTTATGAACATGTCATCGAACATTTCGGGGCCAGTGGCGACATGTATCTGGGGGGAGAAAATCTGGTCCACCATATCGCCTTTCTGACCTTTGTGCACAATCTGGACATCTGTCGGAAATTGCAGATCTCTTTCACCTCTCCCCCCGAAGCGGAACGCTTTCCGGGCCACGAACTGTTTATCGACCGCTCCCACACCGCCCAGACCAATACCACCCTGCTGATGGCCAAGGTACGTCATTTATGGGAAAATTTTCAGTGGCCCACCGCGCGTGCCCCGGAAGACGGGCAAAAAACCGACCGGCGCCGCGAATCGGATGTCATCGGTGATGTGCTGCATCACTCCATCATCGACACGGAATTCACTCTGGACCACGCCATCCCCTGTTTTCCGGAAGCGAACAACCGGCTGTCTCTCACGCTGGAACTGCTGAACCGCAAACGGGAAAAAGTGTCCGCCCGCCTGATCGTTGACCGCAATGCCATCAACCAGTTTCTGGTCAAACGGGTGGGCAAGGGTATTTATCCCTTTTTTATTGCCATGCACCAGGCCTTTTCTCCCCGTGGCGAGTTGCCGAAGGAGATCCATATCCTCCAGGCCGGCAATGCCAGTCGGGCGCTGCTGGTGCAGGCACTCTATGCCATGTTGTTGCAGAAAAACATGTTCCGCTGGACGCCTCCCTCCCAGGATGCCGCGACAAACCCGGTCATGGAGGAGATTCGCCAATCATTGCCCCTGTTTGATCCGGCGGCCAACGTGCAATTTATCGTGCATCGGCCACCGGCGGGCGATCCCAACAACCCCTATCGACCCACGGCCAAAACGGGCGTCGCCATTGGTCTGCTCAAGTTGATCCCCGGCGAAACCCTGCTGGCACTCCACACCGCCAGCCGGCAGCGACCCGATGACCCGGATCAACCCGCCGCACCTGTGGTCGAGCATATCCAGGAATCACCCTTCCATCTGTATGTGGGCCGCCTGAAACAGGGGTATTTTCAACCGATAGTGCTGCAAAATGATCCCTACGGGGAGTGGCGTGAACTGGGCGTGCCCACCCGACGCGCCTTTACCCTGATCTATTCCACCTCCGCCCGCTCCATCTTTGGCGAACTGCTGCGTGGTGCCCCGGAATTGCGGGAAAAAACCTTGACCTTTCGGATGGGCCTGGAGAAAAAGCACCTGTTCATCCAGGCCGTGGCACCCACGTCAGTGGAAATATGCCTGGCCGACTCCCTGGAACAGGTCACGCGGCGACCCGCAGAGGTGCTGGCACGGCAGGTGATGGATCTGTCCTGA
Organism: uncultured Magnetococcales bacterium; assembly: GCA_903913345.1. GTDB lineage: Bacteria > Pseudomonadota > Magnetococcia > Magnetococcales > Magnetaquicoccaceae > Magnetaquicoccus. The sequence continues at coordinate 1,624 of CAIWLA010000013.1, forward strand.
TCGGTCAGTGATCGTGGCCACGCGGGTGCTCTGCCCACATGGCCGGGATGACCGGGAAAAACGGGCCGAAGGCCCGCTTTCCCTGGTGGGTATCATCTTTTATCGTCCCTCTCCAGGCCACCCTGATTTTTTCTTGCCCTTCTTCGGCTTGTCCGCTTTGCTCCTGCCGGGCTCGTCGTCGGCATCCTCGCGGACCATGGTGGCAATCGGCAACAAATCCCGGAACATGGACTGAAAATCACTGACCACATTTCTGGAGGCCGAAGCCACAACCGGTCTCTCTTCCGCGATCTCGGCCACTTGCACCGGTACCGGCTCCTGCGCCATAACCGGTTCGACCGCCTCTGCCTCCTCATCCTGCACAACCGGTTCGGACACCTCTTCCAGGACCAAAACCATCCCGCCAACCGCATCG
>CAIWLA010000014.1 GCA_903913345.1 uncultured Magnetococcales bacterium
ACCCCTGTGGTCGTATTGACGGTCCCCATGGCCGTATCATCATTGTTGACGTGGACATAGTTGGCCCTGAAGATAATGTTATTGTTGACATACCAATTGAGTCCCACGGTGAGATCCTTGGCCCGGCCACCCCGGATGGGGAGATTGCCCGTTGTGCTGTAGCCGGTGATGTCGTTCAGGTTCAGGGTGCTGTAGCGCAGGGCGAGTTCCAACGCCCCCCACGGTCCATTGGGCATGACGGCACCGAAATAACCATTCTCCAGGCTGTAGGCACGGGAATCGTCGGTCAGAAAGGCCGCCACCAGGGCATACCAGCCGGTATAGGTTGGCTCCGGGTTGCCGGGACCACTGTTGACGCGATGCAGATGGGTGCTCATGTATTCCGACTGGGCATAAAACCGGTCCCATTTGCCCGCCAACTCCAAGCCCCAGGTGGTCGCATCCTCCACACCCGGAATGTCGCCGGTATTCAGGAATTTGTAATCGACAAAATCGACTTCGGGATCGGCGTTGATTTTAAAAGTCTTGTTCGTGACATCCGACTGGGGCTGCTGTACCAGATAATTGGCACCCAGATGGAGCACTTTGTCGGCATCACCCTGGATGAACGGTCGGCCAACCGCACGGGCCGCCCAGCCAACCCCCTCCGCATTGTTGAGGGTTGACGCATTTTTGTTCCAGGCATCGCCAAAGAGGCTCGCGCCCACGGAATAGGGATCCTCCCAATGGGTCGCGCTCACACCAATGCGACGACCGGGGACAAACGCCAACACCGGCAGACCATTTTCCATAAAGGTGGTCCACCGGGAACTGCTCAGCTCTTCCATACTGAATTGGGGTTTGTGATTGCCCACGGTGAGGGCAGTGTGGGGAAGACCCACGTAGGCCAAGGTCATATCCCGGAGCTTGACACCATCTGGAGCGGTCGATGACGAACTCGGATTGGCAAAATTGACATCAAATTTGCCCTCCCAATCCCGGTACAACCGGGTTTTGATGGCCAGAGAGGCCAGGCGAATCTCCGTGTTGCTCTGGAGCATGTTTTTGGCATTGTCATCCTGGGTGTTTTTCACGAAACCCGCATCCATCATGATCCGCCCGTCAATCTTGTAGGCGACATTGCCGTCTTCCGACCGGAAAGTCAGATAACTCTTTTTGAATTCCGTCTCCATTGGAATAGGCTCACCTTTGACCGCCGCCAGTGGACCGGATCCCTTTTTGGGTGGGATCGGCTCATCAACGGGAGCGATGGCCTCGGACCGGGGTGTCTCAACCGGGAGATGCGAGGCGGAAGCCTCCGGCGTGGTCGCTCTTTCCCGCGTCTCGATCTTCTCCCGCAAGGCACGGTTTTCCGCCTGGGTGGCGGTCAGCTCCTCGCGCAGTTTGAGATACATCTCATACAACTGGGCATTGCTCGGTTCCTCGGCCAGTACAGGGCTGGTTGGCACCGTCAACAGGCACAACAGTGCAACCGCCAACCCGTTGCCTTTCTCTTGTCCCATCTTCCCCTCCTGTCTGGTTGTTTCAACCGGGTGATGCCGGCATCCGTACCATCACCGTCGTCCCCTCTTCATCGGAGGTGTCGAGATGGATCGTGCCGTTTTGCGTCTCGGCCATCCGCCTGGCCGAGTAGGTTCCCAGCCCCGTTCCCTGCCTTTTTCCCGTTGTCACATATTTATCAAAAAATCGCTCCCGGATGGCCATCGGCACACTCCCCTTGTTGTGGATGGCCATCTCCACCATGGCCCCACTCGACAAGGAGAGGGTGATCCGCTCGCCCTCCGGGGAGGCCTCGATGGCATTCTTGACCAGATTGCTCAGCATGGAAAAGCAGAGCAACGCCTCGCCCAGAATCGACAGACTCTCCGTCTGCTCTGGAATACGGCCATCCAGAAGGATCTCCATTTCTGTCTTGTTGGCACGCAGCAGACTGATATTGGAATCGCGAATTTTACGGATCAGAGGCAGGATATTGATGGTATCCGGTTTGAACTCATAACTGCCGCGCTCCATTTTGTACAGATCCAGCGAATGGTTGATCATCGCCAGGAGGGTATATCCCGCGTCAAGAACCATCTTGCACATGGCGGACTGCTGATCATCCATGACCACACTCTTGAGCAGGATGTCAGACAGACCAATGACCGCATTCAAGGGAGATTTCAGATCATGCCGCATGATCCGATCCACATCCTCACGCAGTTCCGCCGCTGCCCGCAGTTCCAGATTTTGCTGCTCCAACTGCTGTTGACTCCTGGCCAAGGCCTTGTTGGTTTCGGCAATCTTCTCCTGCTGCAGGTCACCCAGTTTGACCAGGCGCGAGGATTGCCGATGGATCTTTTTATAATCCCGCAGCATCTCCCCGAATCCTTCTTTCAGGGTGGCCAGCTTGTCGATCTGCTCGCAACGCACCTCGTCCAGGTGGAGACAGACGCCATTCAAGCCGTCCAAATCCTCCACCAGTTGCTGGTAGCGTTGCAACGCCTTTTCTTCTTGATCAAAAAGGGATGAATCCGTCATGCTCCTTCCCCTCCCCCAAAACCATCCGCCCTGATTAAAAGCGATCCTGGCAGAAATCATCCCGATTGGGACAACAGGTTGAATTGAGCCGTTTTCAGATCTTCGGAAAACTCCTCACCCATCTCCCGCATATTGTCGTCGTCTTCCTCATGATACCAGTTGACGACCACCCGATTGCCCCGCTGGGCCGCCTGTTCCAACGCCTCGAACAGGCGCATGATCACCTTGGCCGTGGAGCTGTTGAAATAGACCAGACGAAAATCAAAATGCAATGCCGCACCCTGCAGGTGGCCCAGATAATCCGTCAGTTGCTGGATCAGTGTACCATAAAATTCGGCCACATCTTCGGGATAGGACTCACCGGAGAGGGAAAAGGCGTGGTTGTCAAAGTCGAACAGGATGCCCGGTGTGCGGTCTGTGCCCTGGATCTGGATCGTTTCCATCGATGGTCTCCTCCCAAGTGTCAAATATAGGCCTTGATGGAAAAGTAGGCCAATGTCTCATCCACATCGGTAAAGTCAAATTCAAACCCTCGTGTGGCCCGCCGGGCAATGTCGATAAAGCCCACCCCCGCCCCCAGACTGCCCGCCGGGGTATCGCCCTTGAGCGTACTGCGAAACAGATCTTTCAGACCCTCCGGGTTCAGGCTCTGGATGTGGGTCAGATTGTTGCGCAGTGAAACAACATCCCTCTTTTCAACCATGTTGCCACAGGCGACAAAATGGCGGTCCGACTCCACGCCCACCACCAATAATCCATAACGCAAGGTAATCTCTCCCCCATCCAGGCAACTTGTCTCCTTTTCAACCGAATATCGAATGACATTTTGCATCTGCTCGACAAAGAG
>CAIWLA010000015.1 GCA_903913345.1 uncultured Magnetococcales bacterium
AACGATTTCAAGATCAAACATGCTACCGAGATTGTACGCAAGGATGATCTGAAAGAGATCAAGGATACTCTCGATAAACTGTTTGAGAAATTAGACAAAATAACTGATCGGTGTGGAACGGATTGCCTTTCGGCTCTACAGGCCAGGGCTGATTTGACCACCAGGAAAACATAGGGTTGCTCAACCTGACAGTGAAGGAAGATTGGATCCGTGTTTACAGTCGATTTCAATCAGGCACAACTGGACAAAGTGTTCGACAACATGCAGAACAGGCAAATTCCGTTTGCTGCCTCCCAGGCCAACAACCCAACCGCACAGGTGATCAAAGCGACACACCAACAGGAGATGCGGTCGGTCTTTGACCGGCCAACACCGTTCACCATCAACAGTCTGCAACTGACACCTTCATCCAAAACCAGGTTGCTGGCCAAGGTCTGGTTCAAAAATCCGCCGCGATTCGCAGATGGGTCGAAGCACTACCTGGAACCGCAGGTGTATGGCAGTATTGGTCGCCCCTTCAAGGGTGCCGAGCGGTTGCTCCAGAGGAACAATTGGTTGCCGCAGGGTTGGTACGCCATACCCGGACCATCCGCCCGCATGGACAGCTACGGCAATATGAGCCGTGGCCAGTTGGTGCAGATTCTCTCGGCGTTGCAGTCACTGCCCTCTGGCATTGGCAACCGCCCGGCGAAGTATGCGAGGGGACGGACACCCAAGAACCTGCCAAACTTCGTCGTTGTTCCGCCTGGGAGTAGGCAGAAACCGGGGGTTTATCTGAAGGGGCCGAACGGTTCGTTCAAAATGGTGCTGAGATTTGTCCCCATGGTCACGTATCGAAAGCGATTCAGTTTCTTTGAGATTGCCCAAGACGTTGCCAGCAGGGAGATAGTCAAACAGCTTGACAGGGCCATGCAGGAGGCCACTGCGACAGCCCGGTGATTTTCGTGGATCGGTAGGGCCGTGGATCGCCAGGGCCGTGAATTGGTAGGGCCGTGGATCGGTAGGGCCATGGATTGGTAGGGCCGTGGATTGGTAGGGCCGTGGGTGGGATCAGGTGAATTTGTGCGCCGCTGCCCAGCGAGGTGACCGGGCGTTGGATCCCAATCGATCCCGATTGAGAATCCCATTCACTTTGTAGACCACGCCATCAGTGGCGTAAGGCAGGTTGGACCGTCTGGCACTGAGGTTCCGGTAGAAGTCCAGGCAGGCATCGACACCGATGGCAAGATCCCAATCTTGGATGATGGGGAGATGCCATTCACGCAACTGGCAGAGGGCATCGATGTGCATGGGCGGCATCCGTCCCTCCTCGTGATGGCCCAAGTCATGGCAAAAAATCCGCAGGAGCCGCCTGTGCGCGACCTGTGGGTCTGTCAGGCGCAACGTGCTGGCCACCGCACTGCGGGGATTGGCGAATGGCTGTTTACCCTGGTCGCGTATGGCAACGTTCAACTGGGCGACGTCGTGCTTCGCCATGTAGACCTCGCACCGGACATCGAGCAGACCAGGGACACCTTTCCCTGGCAGGTGCAGAGGTACCGTTCGAATGGTGCGCACCAGTGCCGTCACGTCGTCGCCTGTCTTGCCGTCGCCTCTGGTGGTGGCATGGTCCAACCGACCGTCGACGAAGACCAGTGACACGGCCACCCCGTCGACCTTTGGTTCGGCCACATAGCTGACGTCGTCGTCGCGGTTGATGCCTTCGCGCACACGTCGGTCGAACTCAATGACATCGGCCTCACAGAAAAGATTGTCCAGAGAAAGCATCGGAACGGCGTGCGGCAGCTTTGCCAGTTTGCCGACCGGCTTGGCCCCCACCCGTTGCGTGGGCGATTCGTGCGTCACCAACTCCGGAAATTGCCGTTCCATGTCCAGGAGGTTGGCAAACAAACGGTCATACTCGCCATCTGATATCTCCGGGTCGGCCAGGGTGTGGTAGCGGTGGTTGTGGTACTCCACCTGCTCGCGAAGGATGGCCAGGGCCGTGGGTGCGTGGCCGTTTGTGTCCATGTTCTGTCTCTTCCCTGGATGGTTACGCAGCTACGTGAGCACTGGCTTGGGCAATCTCCCAGGCATCGTAGGCCGCGTCTGCCGCCTCGGCTGCTGCGTCAGCCTCTTCAATGGCCGCCTTGGCGGCCTCGCTGTTGGCGAAGGGGAACTTGGCGCGATTCATTGCGTCTTCGGCCTTCTGGAAAGCGATACGTACTGCTTCATGTGCGGCTCGTAATGCTTTCTGTTTGGGTGTTTCGGTCATCGTTCATCTCCTGGCAGGGCCCAGGTCGGAAATGGCCAGGGCCGTGGATTTGGGGGGCATCATCATGATGAAAAGTAGGTGGCAGAGGATCCCGGCAAATGCTTGATGCTGATGTTGGTCCCTTTCTTCTTGGCCAGAGAGAGGAACCCACGCACGGTGTCGGCGTTCCAACCGGTTGCGTCGATGATCTGCTGGTTGGTGGCACCTTCAGGTCGCTTCAGCATCGCGATCACCATGGCCTGTTTGGTGTTGCCCCGGGTGCGGCGAGGTTTGGT
>CAIWLA010000016.1 GCA_903913345.1 uncultured Magnetococcales bacterium
ATCATCAGGAGGCCATGCAACGGGTCAGGGGCGGTTTCGTGGTCACCTGCGTCGCCGGTCCCGGCCCCTTGAGCGTCAAGCATAGCTATCAGGGCAATCACGAACTGGATCGGGCAACCCAGGTGTGGTGCCGGGATCAGGGGTTGGAGCGGCTGGACTATCCCTTTTCCATCCATGGCAGCGACGAGCGACAATATTCCCCGCCCCCCTGGCGAATCCCCATGATATCAATCTGCAAGGACAAGTATTATGAATATCCCCAGTATCACACCTCCCTGGACAACCTGGATTTTATCTCGGTGGACAGCCTGCTGACCACGCTGGATGCCCATGTCGGGGTCATCAACGTGTTGGAAAGGAATCGGTTTCCCCTCGGCAAGGGTGCGTGCGAGCCATGCCTGAGCGCGCACAACATAGAGACGGCACCGGGAGGAACGATGCATCCCGGACAGATTGAACCCCATCAGGCCGATGTCGAGGCCTGGCTGTGGACCTCGTTTTACGCCGACGGTCAACACGACCTGCTGGCCATCGCCGAGCAGACGGGCTTATCCTTCGCGCAGGTGGCCAAGGCGGCCACCCAACTGCGGAACCACCAACTACTGGACTGGCCATGACCGAACAGATGATCCATGACACCGGGGTGCCCCCATCGGACCGGGACCGCTATACCGACGATTATTTCGATGATCGCCTGCACAACGATCCCCAACGCCTGGCCAGTTTTCGCCAGGAGGCCGAACTGATCCGCGCCCATCTCCGCCAGGGAACCCTCCTGGACGTGGGGTGCAGCACCGGCGAGTTTCTGGCGTTTTTGCGCTGGGAGGGCACCTGTTACGGAATGGAGGTCTCCGATCTGGCCATTCGCGAAGCCAAGAGCCGTGGAGTCCGTTTTGAGCACGATCTTCTCAACAGCGACAACTTTTTCGATGTCATCATTTATCGGGGGACCATCCAGCATATCGAGACCCCCTTTTTATATCTCAAGCGCAGTTTTGCCGCCCTGAAGCCGGGGGGATACTGCGTCTTTCTGGCGACCCCCAACACCCGTTCCCTGTATTACACCCTGTGGAACACCCTGCCCTGTCTCGACGAGCCGCGCAATTTTTACATTCCCTCGGATCGCACCCTGAACAACGCCATGACCAATTTTGGCTTCCGGCGCGTGGCGATCCGCTATCCCTATTGGCACAGCCCCTACGCCGCTCCGTTGCGGGATCATCTCCGGTTTCTCCTCCGCCTGGGCGGCGCGCCGGTCCAATTCCCCTTCTGGCGCAACATGATGGAAATGGTGTTCGTCAAGCCAAAACCGGGGGACTCACCGTGAAGACGGTCTGCGTGGTGCGGGTACGGATGGGATCAACCCGACTGCCGGGCAAAGTCCTGATGGAAATCGATGGTCGCCCGCTGCTGGGCATCCTCCTGGATCGTCTGGCCCGCGCGCGAACCCTGGATGGGGTGGTGGTGGCCACCACCACCAAGACGGAGGACGATCCCATCGTCGCCTACTGTCAGCGGCGCGGGGTGGCCCTCTTCCGGGGCAGCGAAACCGATCTTCTGGGGCGCATCCATGCCGCCCTGACCCAGGAAGGGGCGGAGATCGGCGTGGAGGTTTTCGGGGATGGACCACTCATCGATCCGCTGATCGTCGATGCCATGGTGGAGACCTTCCGGCGGGCCAACGGGAAATATGATTTCGTTGGCAACGATTTATCCACCACCTACCCCTCTGGAATGGAGGTGGAGGTCTTTTCCATGGCGGCTTTGACACGGGCGCAGGAGATGGCCGTTACGCCAGCCATTCGTGAGCACAGCACCCTGTTCATCCGCCAGCACCCGGAGATCTTTTCCCTCCTGGGGGTGGAGGCGGAAACGCCTTTCCGACACCCGGAATGGCGCATCGAGGTGGACTACCCGGAAGACTTCCAGTTGATCCGAGAAATTCTCCATCATTTTCGTGATGTTCCGAACTTCGGCCTGGCCGACATCATCGCCTTTCTGGATGCCCACCCCGATCTGGCCAAGGCCAACAGTCACCTGGAAAGACACTGGCAGCCATTCCGAAAAACCGTGTCGCTGCCAGAATGAGCCATGATCCTCCACCGTGAATTTTTCGAGCACAGCAACCGACACTCTCTGAAGAGCTACCAGTTTCTCCTGGAGACCTTTACGGCCTGCCAGCGGCTGGTCCCCGGCCACGAAAACCTCTGCGCCCTTTTTTTCC
>CAIWLA010000017.1 GCA_903913345.1 uncultured Magnetococcales bacterium
ACCCCCACCGGGGGGGATGATCCCCCCCGGACCCCCGCAATCGTTAAAGAAGATTAAAGAAGAAGATTCCTGGGCTGGGAGATTGCCTTATCCACCACCTCACCCTGGAGGGCCAATACCCCGGAACGCCCCGGCACCTCACCCCACACCACCGCATGATGGGGCAACTCAACACCCTGCAACGCCCGGTGCAGATCCGCCAACCGACCCACGGCAAACCCTTCAGACTGCCAAACCTGAAGCAATTTTTCCATGACCGGCAACAATTTCATCCCCTCCAACTCGGCATGCAAGGTATATACATGGCCATAAGGCCGAGACTCGCGACTGGCGGCCAGCACCCGTTCATGAACCGAATGGGCATCCACCCCCTCCCGTCCAAGCCACTCATCCAGGGTGGGCAACGTGGTGGGCAATTGCGGACAGGCAAACCATCGCCCCCCCATGACAGGCAAAAAGGGATGGGTGCCCCGGGTATCGCTGGCATACGGCAACCCCCACTCCTCCTCGACAGCCAGGAGGTGGGGGTTGATCTGCCATCCCGCCGCCCCGTGCGTCGTCGGTTTTCCTAGTAGATTATCATGTATTTCCATGGCTTGTTGCAAGACCTGTCGCGTCCAGGACTCCCCCTGTTGGGCGACATGATCCTGCCACGCCACATGGTCATAGCAATGGATGCCGGTTTCGTGACCGGCCCGGACGGTGCTGCGCAAGACCGCAACCGCTCGCTGCCCAATCATGGGACCGGGCAGCAATACCCCATACAACAAAGTTTTGAGACCATAGTGGCTGACCACCGAGGTGCGACTCACCTTGCTCAAAAAACCCCGCCGAAAGATGCGCCGCAGGGCACGACCCGTATGATCCGGGCCTAGACTCCACAAAAAGGTGGCCTGAACCCGATAGCGGTCAAAAAGCCGCAACAAGGCAGGCACCCCCTCCTGGGTGCCACGAAGGGTATCCACATCCACCTTCAGGGCAATCTGCATGAGGAATCAGGCGTCCTTCTCTTGATCCAGATCGTCACGATCCAACAGGGCACAGGCACTCTCCACCTCGGTGCGGTAGGTGGCAAAGATGCGGCGCAACGCCGTGGGCAGATCGACCTTGGGCTGCCAGCCGAGATCCTGACAGGTGTTCTCAATCCAGGGCACCCGATGGTCAATATCCTGATACCCTTCCCCATAATAACGCGCCGAATTGACCTCCATCAGTTTGACCCGCCGCAAACCCGCCCGGTATTCGGGAAATTCGGCGGCAATCTGCAACATCCACTGCGCCAACTCCCGGATGGAGTGGCCATTGTGCGGATTGCCAATATTATAAATCTTGCCGCTGGCGATGCCGTTCGGATTTTCGATCACCCGCATCAGGGCATCGATCCCATCCTCAATATCGGTAAAACAACGCCGTTGTGCCCCCCCATCCACCAGTTGAATGGCCTCCCCACGGGCAATATGGCCCAAAAACTGGGTCACAACCCGGGAAGAGCCTTCCTTGGGGGTGTGCAGACTGTCCAGTCCCGAACCGATCCAGTTGAAGGGACGAATCAGGGTGAAATCCAGCCCCTCCTCCATCCCATAGCCCCAGATCACCCGATCCATCAACTGTTTGGCGCAGGAGTAGATCCAGCGTTGCTTGTTGATGGGGCCAAGGACAAAATGGGATTCGTCGGGATGAAAGGCGGCATCCTGACACATCCCGTAAACCTCCGAGGTGGAGGGAAAGACCAACCGTTTGTGGTAGCGCACACAATCCCGGATGATCGGCAGATTGCATTCAAAATCCAGCTCAAAGACCGCCAGAGGATGGCGCACATAAGAGGCTGGCGTGGCAATGGCCACCAGAGGCAGGATGACATCACACTTTTTGACATGATACTGCATCCACTCCCGATTGATCGCAATATCCCCTTCAAAAAAGTGAAAGCGGGGATGTTCCATCAAGGCGGTGATATGGTTTGAGTGCATGTCCATCCCGTAGACATGCCAATCGGTCTGATCGATAATGCGCTGCGAGAGGTGGTGGCCGATAAAACCGTTGACACCAAAAATTAATACGTTCAAGAGATCACCCTCCTTTGATGGGTGGAACAGGGAGTGGTTGCAGATCCGCGTCTCCCCACCATTGACAAAACGCGGCACGATCCAACAAAAGGCCATTCACCGTCAATTGCAACAGTTGCAAGCGTTGACCATCGAGACAGTCGGCATGGCACCGATCGCCTTCCCAATAGAGGCGTGGCCAGGAGGCGCGTGGAGAACGGGCCGCCTCGCCCCGATAGTGGCTGCGCAACACCTCGACCCGCACACCACCCACCTCAAAAAAGGCCCCTGGATAGGGCGGGGCCACGGCCCGAATCAAATTGTGAATGGCCCAGGCCGACTGTTGCCAATCAATCCGCCCATCTTCCGGGCGGCGGCGACCGAAGGTGCTCCCCTGGCGCAGATCAAGGGGGGTGGCGGTCGCTGTGCCGGCCAATAAATCAGGCAACAGGCGCAACAACAGACGTTCCCCCGCACAGACGGCCTTCTGGAACACCCCATGGGCCGTATCGTTGGGCAGAATGGCCACCGACTCCTGGCCAAGCAGGGCACCCGCATCCGGCTTGAGGATCATTTCATGCAGAGAGACGCCGGTCTCCCGCTCCCCGTGCACGACCGCCCAATTGATCGGCACCCGCCCCCGGTATTTGGGCAACAGGGAACCATGCAGATTGTAGGCCCCACGCGCGGGAATATCCAGCAACGCCGCACCCAACAAATGCCGATAATAAAAAGAGAAAATAAAATCGGGCTGGCAGCTTTTCACCCGTTCCACCACCTCCGGGGTGTTGGGATTGTCTGGCAGAATGGTCTCAATCCCCTCCAGGGCGGCCAGTTCGGCCACGCTGTCAAACCATTGATTTTCATGGGGGTCATCCGCATGGGTCACCACCAGAGAGACCCGCACCCCCTGCGCCAGCAGCACGGAAAGGGCACGCACCCCCACGCTGTGATAGGCAAAGACAACCGCTGTGGGCGATGGGGTATTCATGGGTGATCCACCCCCGGTTTTCCCCTCGATGCGGGCCGCTCCAGGATGGTACGCACCAGATAACGGGGACGCTGCTTGGTCTGGTGGTAGATGCGTCCCAGATATTCGCCCATCATGCCCATACCAAAAAGACCGATACCAATCAGGAAAAAGGCAATGGCAAACAGGGTGAACACCCCCTCCACCTCCGGGCCGACGACCAATCGGCGAATGGTCAGATAGACGACAAAAAAGAGCGAAGCGATGGCCACCCCGATCCCGGTCAGGGAAAAAAAGCGCAGCGGAGCCGCCGAAAAACCAGTCATCAGGTCAAAATAGAGCTGAATGAGGGAAAAGAGAGAATATTTGGAACGACCCGCCGCCCGCTCTTCATGTTCGACAATAATTTCCGTCGTGTTGCCCGCATAGAGATAGGCCAGGGCCGGGATAAAGGTGAAGGATTCCTGGGAAGACAACAGAGGGATCACCACATCCCGATGATACCCACGCAACATGCAGCCCTGGTCAGTGATCCGAATGCGGGTGATCTTTTCCCGCAGACGGTTCATCGCCTTGCCCGCCACCTGCCGCCACAGACGATCCTGCCGCTTGCGACGAATGGTTCCCACATAATCATAGCCTTCATCCATTTTGGCCACCAGATGGGGAATCTCCTCCGGGGGATTTTGCAAATCCGCATCCAACGTGATGATATAACGGCCCAGGCAATGACCGAAACCGGCCATGATCGCCGCATGTTGGCCAAAGTTGGTCTTCAGGATGATCACCCGCGTCGTCTCTGGACGGGCCTGAAACTGCTGCTGCAACAACCAGGCGGTGCGGTCACGGCTGCCGTCATCGACAAAAATAATCTCGTAGGAACGCCCCAACGCATCCATGACCAGATACAGCCGCTTGAAAAGCAATGGCAGGACCGATTCCTCGTTGTACACCGGAATGACCACCGAGATTTCTGGATCGGCAACAGTCGGTTCGGACATGGTTTCCCCATTCGGTTTGAGTGAGAAACGGCGGTTGAACTGGGCTGTCATGGGGGGAGTGCGTTGGGGGCTTTGCCCCCGAACCCCCACCAGGGGGGATGATCCCCCCTGGACCCCGCAATCGTTTTATACAGACAACACCTCGCGCATGGCCTGCACCACGGCGTCAATATCCGCATCCGCCATGGTGGGATACAAGGGCAGGGAGACCACCGTCTCCCCGATCCGCTCCGCGACCGGAAACTGACCGGGACGAAAACCAAAGGTTTGCGAAAAATAGTGGGTCAGATGAACGGGACGATAGTTGACCATGACACTGATGCCCAACCCCTGCAACGCCTGCACAAACCGATCCCGCTCCATCCCTTCCACCAACACCGGAAAGAGGTGATGGGCATGAACGGAACCCGGCGCGGTCGCGGCCAACGGCCGCACCCCCGGCAGATCGGCCATCTGCGCCCGGTACCGGTCGGTCAACTCACGCCGACGAAGCAGTTTGCGCTCCACACGATCCATCTGCGGCAACAGGATCGCGGCTTCAATGTTGCTCATGTTGTATTTCCAGCCCATGAGGGCCATATCCCAGTGCTGGTAGCCCTTTTCCGTCCGCTCGGCCCCGGTCTTGGTCATGCCATGATGCCGCAACAATTTCAGTTTTTGGTACAGCTCCGTATCATTGGTGGCCAGGGCACCCCCTTCGCCACAGGTGATGTTTTTGGTGGCATAAAAACTGAAACAGGCCGTCTGGCCAACGGCCGCCGGACGCAACCCCTGATCATGGCCTTCAAGACAATGGGCGGCATCCTCGACAATAAACAGCCCATGCCGCTCGGCGATCTCGCGCAGGGCGGTCATATGGCACATCCGCCCATAGAGATGGACCGGCAGAATGGCCCTGGTGCGCGGGGTGATGGCCGCAACGATCCGCTCCACATCGATATTGCCGGTCTCCGGCTCCACATCCACAAAGACCGGTCGCGCCCCCGCCTCCAGAATGGCGGTCGATGTGGCGATAAAGGTCATGGGGGTCGTGATCACCTCATCCCCCGGACCAACGCCCAACGCCAACAGCGACAGGTGCATCGCCCCGGTGCAACTGGTCACCCCCAGGACATGACGACAGCCCAGATAGTCGGCCAATCGTTTCTCGAAACGGTCCACGGTCTCACCCGTGGTCAGGATGGGATGACGAATGGCCGCTGCAACGGCATCAATCTCCTCCTGACCCAGGTCATGCAGAAAAAAAGGCACCTTGAATGTCATAGAATCAGCCATCCTCTCATCAGGAACAGGTCGTGGCAACCCCACACTGTCGTTAATCCATCCCACATGGTGGGGATTTTCGTGCCCTTTTCCCCTCTGGTCAAGGAATTATCGGGGGAACGTTCCATTCGATGGCACAAACGGGATTTCGCGTCCATTGATTGCAGGGGCTTTGCCCCCA
>CAIWLA010000018.1 GCA_903913345.1 uncultured Magnetococcales bacterium
AGCGCGGTAGAGCCTGCGACCGATGTGACTTTTTTGATTGCGTAGCGCGGTAGAGCCTGCGACCGATGTGACTTTTTTGATTGCGCAGCGCGGTAGAGCCTGCGACCGATGTGACTTTTTTGATTTCGCGGCGCGGTAAAGCCTGCGACCGCTACTGGAGCAAGCCGAAAAGATGCCTACTCTGATTATCGACGGGAAGGAAATCAGTGTTCAGCCGGGGGCCACCATCATGGATGCGGCACGGTTGCTGGGCGTTTATATTCCGCATTTTTGCTATCATCCGCAGCTTTCCATCGCCGGAAACTGTCGGATGTGTCTGGTGGAAGTGGAAAAAATGCCCAAGCCGGTCATCTCCTGCGCCATGCCGGTGAGCGAAGGAATGGTCGTCAAGACCGACTCCGAGATGGTGCGCAAGGGACGGCGGGCGGTGATGGAATTCCTGCTCATCAACCATCCCCTGGATTGCCCGGTCTGTGATCAGGGGGGGGAGTGTACCCTCCAGGATCTGGCCATGAAGTATGGCCCGGATCGTTCCCGTTACCACGAACACAAACGGCACGCCCACAACTATGACCTGGGACCGTTGCTGGAGACCGAGATGAACCGGTGCATCCACTGCACCCGTTGCATCCGTTTTTCCGACGAGATTGCCGGTGTGGAGGAGATGGGGGCCATCTTCCGGGGGGATCACATGCAGGTGGGACCGTATACCTCCCGACCCCTCTCTTCGGAATTGACGGGCAATCTGGCCGAGGTCTGTCCCGTGGGTGCCCTGAACAACAAGCCATTCCATTTCCAGGCCAGAAGCTGGGAATTGAAAAAGACGGATGGCATCTGCGCCCATTGTGCGGTGGGCTGTCATGTGCGGATTGATCACCTGAATAACGAGATCAAGCGGGTGATGGCGCGGCGGTGCGGGGCCATCAACCAGACGTGGCTCTGCGACAAGGGCCGCTTTGCCTACGATGGGTTGACCCAGGGACGGTTGACCGTGCCCATGGTGCGTTCGGAGGATTCCCGGCAACTGGCGGAGGTCTCCTGGGCAGCGGCCCTGGATCGGGCGGCGGAATTATTGAAAAAATTCAAGCCGGAAGAGATCGCGGGCCTGGCATCGGACTCGGCCCAGGGGGCCGAGGAGCTGTTTGCCTTTCAGGATTTTTTGCGGCAGGTCGTTGGGTCGCCCCATATGGACCATCGTCTGCGGCAACGGGATTTCAGCGGAGACGATCTCCCCCTGACGCGGGCGGATCTGCTGATGAACACCCCCCTTGCCCAACTTTCTCAGGCGGATGTGATCCTGTTGATCGGGTGCGAGCCGCGCTTTGAGGCCCCACTGCTCAACCTGCGGTTGCGGCAGGCCACCCAGGCGGGGGCACAGGCCTTTTCCCTCTATCCCCGACGGATGCGGGCCAATCTGCGCCATCTGACGCAAAATGTGGTGCGTCCGGGTGATGAAGTGGCTTGGCTGGAAACCCTGTTGAAGGCGGTGGAGGCGGCTCCCGATGCCTCCGCGCCGGCCTCTCTCGCGGCGGCCTGGCGGGCTGCCCAGCGTCCGGTGGTGGTGCTGGGAGAATATGCCGTCAACCATCCCCAGGCGGAGGCCATTCGTCGTCTGGCGGTGGCCCTGCTGGATCGGGTGGGGGCGTTGGGCGCGAAATGGAACGGTTTCAATCGGTTGGTGGGTCGGGGCAATGGGGCGGCGGCCCAGGATTTGGGTATTGTGCCCCATCGGGATCCGGGTTACAAACGGTTGGAGCGTCGCGGTCGTCATGCCCAGCAGATTATACAGGCGGCGGCCAGTGGTGAAATCAAACTCCTGCTCCTGTTGGGGTGTGACCCGGGTCTGGAGGCGGTGGATACCGCCTTGGGTCGGGCAGCACTGGCCAAGGCACAGGTGATCTATATCGGATCCCATCAGACCCCGGCGGCCGCTCAGGCAGCGGTGGTCCTCCCTGGGTTGACCATCGCCGAACGGGATGCCACCCTGACCAACGGGGAGGGGCGGGCGCAACGGAGTGGCCGGGCCGTCATGGGACCGCTGCAAGCCAAAGAGGATTGGCGTATCTTCCGGGCGTTGAGCGATCGGTTTTCCCAATCCCTCTCCTATAACACCCGAGAGGCATTGCTCGACCGCATGGCCGGTGCCGATCATCGGTATGCCTTGAATGACCTGGAGGTCGGAGAGTTGTCGCCAGCCTGCAACCACAGTCCGGTCACGGTGGGTCTGCCCTCGGTGCCGGGGGTGGCCAGTGGTCCCGGTCTGCGGTTGGTGGTGGAGTCCCCTTTCTATCAGGACGATGCCGTGACCCGGCGATCGGCCATCCTGGGCCAGTTGGCACTGGGTCGCTCCGTGGGGGTGGGGGTGGTGCGGATCAATCCCCAGGATGCGGATCAATACAAGATCCGGGCTGGTCAAAAGGTCCGTTTGATCTGTGGAGAACGGAGGCTGGAGTTGGTGGCCGCCTTGGATGCGGAGCTGCCGGAAGGGGTGGTCTGCGGAGAGAGGGGTCAGGCAACGGCTTTGATACAGGATCTCTGTGATTGGAAGGATGGTTTCCCCCCGGTCAGTCTGGTGGGACTGTAAGGCGTGTCAATAGGGTAGAGTGTACGGCAAGAAGAGGAAATGTCATTCCGGCGCGAGCGGGAATCCAGCCATTTCAACCTGATCATTTTCAGATGATGTAGGACCGGGCAACAGATGACTGAACTGAATCAATTCATACAAAATAATGGCTTGGCACTGTTTGGCCCCCAATGGTGGCCGCTGGTCTGGGCGTTGGTTTGGACATTGATCAAGATTATCGTGCTGATCACCCCGGTCATGATCGGGGTGAGCTACTACACCTTGGCGGAACGCAAGGTGATCGGCGCGATGCAGGTGCGTATCGGTCCGAACCGGGTCGGCTTTTTCGGCATTCTTCAGCCGTTCGCGGATGCCGTGAAGCTCTTCTGCAAAGAGACCATGATTCCGCAAGGTGCCAGCAAGGCGGTCTTTTTCCTGGCCCCTGCCCTGACCCTGGTCCCCGCACTGCTGATGTGGGCCGTGGTGCCGGTCTCCCCGGAGTTGATTCTGGCGGATATCAATGTGGGTATCCTCTATGTGCTGGCCATCTCTTCGTTGGGGGTGTATGGCATATTGATGTCCGGTTGGTCATCCAACTCCCGTTATGCCTTTTTAGGCTCCATGCGTTCGGCGGGCCAGATGATCTCCTACGAGATTTGCATGGG
>CAIWLA010000019.1 GCA_903913345.1 uncultured Magnetococcales bacterium
CTAATTTCCATTTATTTTTTGTCTTGAACGATTTCGGTATTCCAATCCCCTGATCGTAAACATAAACAGAAAGCTCTTGTTTGATTTGATCGTAGTCTCCAGAAATCCACCAAGCATTTTTGATGAATGGTGTTTCAATATCATCCATTCCTTCATACGCATGCGACACGACATTCGTCATGGCTTCCGATAGCCCCTTGTACATCGCCTTGCGATGATGGGTTGAAACGGATATACTGGTTGTCTCTTCAAGGATTTGTCGAAACTTCCTGGCACTCTGTCCTGGATTCAATTCGGCCTCCCCCATGGACTGAAATTTGATAATTTTAATCCCATCCGAATTGGACGAAAAAGCTGGAGGATTCGAGACTTCAAGAAGTTCAAAAAGGCCCATTTCGTTAAACATACGATACACGGACGGTTCCCATCTTCTCGTTTTACTTGCCCGTGGACGTACCTCCTGAGTTCTGCGCCATCGGTCCAATTCTGCAGCAAACACAAGTGCCGCTCCAGGTGTAATCGTTTGAATAACTCTGAAATCTATATATATATTGTTCCTGGACTCCCGAATGGCCTTCCGAAACTGATCCAGGAACGAGACAAATTTATCATAATGATCACCATCAAGGGACAGTTCCTCAGGGGGAATGGGGGTGGCCCTGGGAGGCTTTGGTGGCTTTCGGAACCCGCGACGATTAGAATGAATGTTTATAGAAAAATTTTGTGAGTTTGATTTTTGAGTCGTTTTGATTTCTTCAGTACTACTCGTCTGTTTTTCTGCGGGGTGCTTGACTGCAACAGCAACTCGAGACCTGGGTTGTCCCCGTTCCCTGCGAATCCTGCGCCGTTCCTGTTCCCGTTCCCACGACAAACGTCCCCGTTCTCGTGACAGGCGTTCCCACTTAATCTTCTGCTTGTTCGTTAGCCTTTTCATTCAAAATCGAAAAACATTATCCATGCTCCTTTCGACACCACTCCAGGCGATTCTGCCAGAGGGGAAAGGAAAAAGTCAAGCTCGACGTTGCATCCCGCCTTTTCAGCGACCGCGACAAAAAATGATCAGTCAATCGAAGACAGCTCCCTGAACCTCTGGAGCACGAAATCCCGATCCAGGAAGGGGATCAGACTGCCCGCCTTGGGGCCGCGATCCTTGTCCAGCAACACCCGGTAGATGGCCTGAAAGGCCTCGGCCTGGGGAATGGCCGTCTCCCGCGCCGCATCAAAGATCAGCGACTGGATGGCCTCGCCGGTATTCTCTGCGGCCTCTTGCAGCAGATCGGCCAGTTGGTGCAAAAAGGCCCGTTGGATCGGCGTCAGGTCATGGGCCGCCTCCGGCAGCCTCTCCTGGATCGTGAAGGTATCCTCCGGTGCGGCAAAGTGGGTCAGCCAATAGCGGGCCGCCTGGACCCGTTGCGCCAGATGAACCCGATCGCTGGCGGACCAGGCGGGGGTCGTCTGTTTGGCCACCTCCTGATCCAGATCGAGATGGGGCAGTTGGATCAGGGTGCTGATCAGTTGAAAAGGGACCGGTTGATAGGTGGTCGAGGTGGGAGAGGCCTGGGAGAGCGCGAGCATCCTGGCCCCGTTTTCATCCCCGTCCCCCTGCGCCAGATATCGATCATATTCGTTGAACAGCTTGGTCATGTAGGGCAGGCCGGTATTAAAATTGACCGCCTTTTTGGGATCGGAGCCGACCATCAGATAGCGCAATATCTCCGGCGGCAAAAAATCGGCCATGTCGCGGGCCGTCTGGCCGATCCCCTTCGAGGAACTCATCTTGGCCCCGCTGACCAGAAAAAATTCATAGGGGACATTGAGGGGGGGCTGTTTCTGGAAGAGGGTGCGCAGGACAGCGGTGGCGATGTCGCGGGAGCCGCCCTTGGTGCAATGGTCCTTGCCAGCCCCTTCGATCGTCACCCCCAGGGTCGCCCATTTGGCCGCCCACTCCAGTTTCCAGGGGAGTTTCCCCCCGCCGTCAAAGGGGGAGAGCTGGCCACGGGCGTCACAGCCTTTGGCCCATTTGACCAGATTCGGCTGGCAGTGGTAGGTGACCTCCTGGCCGTCATAGGCGGAGACCACCGTGGTGCCGATCTTGCCACACTGCGGGCAGATGACCTGGAAGGGATGCCAATCCGCCGGGCGTTGGGCACCGCTGACCGCCTGATAGATCTCCCGCACCGCAGCCGCCTGCCGCAAAATGGTGTCGATGGCCCCATTGAACCGGCCCGACCGATAGAGATCCCGGGTCCGATAGATCTGGGCATCGACATTCAACTCTTTGAAAACGGTCAAAAATTCCTGAATATAATGGTCGGCCATATCGGTTGCCGCAGAGCCGTCCGGGGCCGGAACCTGGCACAGAGGACGCCCCATGTGGGACAACAGGTCGGGAGAGGCCTCCGCCGGCAGACCGTCCATGGGATCATAGTCGTCGATGCCATAGAGAAAGGTGGCGGGCAGCCCCTTTTTGCGCACCGCACGCAGGATGGCATCGTGGATCAGCACCCCCCGCAAGGAGCCGACATGGACCCGACCGGAGGGGGTTTTGGAGTCGTTGATGATCTGCGGTCCGGTCAGATTTTCAATGATTTTATCGATCCACATGGGGTTTTTCTTCCTGAATGGCGGAGGGTTGGCGGCGACTGGAAGGGTATGATTCGA
>CAIWLA010000020.1 GCA_903913345.1 uncultured Magnetococcales bacterium
GAGGCTCGGATGATCCTTGATTACAACCATTCCGGTCCCCAGGGCAATGCGGGTTTGTCTCCCGACGCACGACACAATGTCGACCGCCTGAAAGAGTGCATGCAAGGTCGCATGGAGTCCCTCCTGAGCTATCTGCTGCCCTCCGGAAAGGTGCGCAGTGGCAAGTTTTATGTCGGGGATGTGCAGGGCAATCCGGGCGACAGCATGGTGGTGGAACTGAGCGGTCCCAAGGCGGGGATGTGGTTTGACCACGCCACGGGCCAGGGGAGCGACATCATTGAGCTTTGGGCGGCAGTACGCCATTTGGATACCCGGCGCGACTTCCCAAAGATCCTGGACGAGATTGCTACTTGGCTGGGAGAGGCACCCCTGGTTGAGCGATCCAAACCCGACCGCAAGTCCCCGCCCATGGATGAATTGGGCCCCCACACCGCTACGTGGGACTATCACGACCGGGACGGCAGCCTGCTATTCCGCGTTTATCGGTATGATCCACCGACAGGTAAACAGTTCCGTCCTTGGGATGTCCGTGCTGGCCGCTGGCAAGCACCGTCACCACGCCCGCTCTACAACCTGCCAGAGATCTTGAAAAGCAACAGTGTGGTCTTGGTTGAGGGCGAAAAATGTGCCGATGCATTGAAATCTGTCGGCGTCGTGGCCACCACTGCCATGCATGGTGCCAATGCTCCGGTTAATAAAACAGACTGGGCACCCGTGGCTGGCAAAGATGTGCTGATCTGGCCAGACAAGGATACTCCGGGCTGGAACTACGCCGAAGCGACGGCACGAGTCTGCCAATCGGCAGGTTGCCGTTCCGTGGCCATTATCATGCCCCCAACCGACAAGCCGGAGAAATGGGACGCGGCCGACGCTGTGGCCGATGGGATGGACGTGTTGACCTTCCTGGCTACCGCCGAACGGCAATGCGAACACCCCAGCGTGCCCCCCGGTCTTGACCTGCTCGCCTGGACCTACACCCGTTATATGGGGCCACCCCCAGCACGCAGGTGGTTGATTCGTGATGTGCTGCCCTTGGGTGTTCCCGGCATGGTGGCCGCCATTGGTGGAGCCGGAAAAAGCATGCTGCTCATGGATCTGGCGATCAAGACCGCTTCGGTCGAACGAAGGATGTCCATGCCCCCTTCTGCGCTGGGCGGTTTCCTGGATCTCAATCCTGGAACAGCTGTCATGCTGACCGCCGAAGATGAACAGGAAGAGGTTCACCGACGGTTGCACAGCCTCGTCTCAAGATTGCCCGATCCGTCGCGGTTGATCGTTGTCCCGCTACCCAACGCAGGGGGTCCGTTGCCACTGGTGAGTGGCGGACGTGATGGACCGGTTCTGGGTAAGGGTTTTGATACGTTGGTCAATGCGCTGTCCGTCATTCGGGATTTGCGGCTACTGGTCGTCGATCCCCTACAGAGCTTTGCGGGTGCCGACGTCAACGCAGATCCGGCAGCAGGCAATCTGTTCTTTTCCGCATTGGGCCGCATTGCGGCGGAAACGGGGGCTACCGTACTGGCAACACACCATTTCCGCAAGGCCGGGAATCGGGCAATCCTGACAGCCCACGACGCACGAGAGTCCATTCGCGGCACCACCGCACTCGTGGACGGTGGGCGATGGAGCTATGCCATATGGGGTGTTGACGCAGGAGAGGCGGAAAAAACATGCCAGCAGCTGGGGTCGCCTTACGAACGCGATACGGTGTTTCGGGGAGCAGTGGTGAAAAGCAACTGGCCGACAGACAAGACGGTACGCCTGTTTGTACGCGATCCCTTCACCGGTCTGCTGACAGACCGAACGACAGATCTGCGCATCATGACCACGCCCGATTATGAGTTGGCGGACTTGCTGATCGATGCCATCAAACAGGCCGCCATAAACGGTCGCCCATTTACCCACACTGGCGGACCAGGTGTTTATCGGCAGAGGAATCGCCTGCCTGCCATTTTTCATGGCATTGGTCGGACACGCATTGAGGCGTTGGTGCAGCAGATCATGAATGAACGTCCGTCGAGGCTGGTGAAGGGCATAGCCACCGGATCCCACGAACCCAAGTGGCTTGATGTGCCGAACGGCCCTTTTGCCAATGGATGTGGGGAGTTCGTGCATGGTGCGGACGATGTTTAACGGCAAGGCACACGCTTCCCAAGGGTGCCGGGAACGCAACCAACTAACAATTGCAAGCACTTGTCGTTATTTAAAGGCGTTGGGAGCAAGTCCGTTCCCGGCAGTTTTCGGGAACGTAAACAACAAACAATTGCAATCAGTTATCGTCATTTCAAGGGGTTTGGAGCAGGTCCATTCCCAGAGCTTTTTTGGGAACGGAAAATAGAAAGTACACGCTTACCGATGTACAAGCAAAATTTCGGGAATACCCAAGCTGTCTGGAACGAAAAAAACCAGCAAATTTAAATGGTTATTAGAAAAAAGGGGTTTGGGAATTCCCAAGGGTGCCGGGAACGTAAATAACAAAC
>CAIWLA010000021.1 GCA_903913345.1 uncultured Magnetococcales bacterium
TGGGTGGGGATGATAGACTCCCCACCCGGTTTTTTGCATCTTCTGTTGGTTTCGGCCATTTTTGAAAAATTCGGTGAGCAGCCTGTATCTCTTTATTCTGTTTAATGATCAGGGGTCCAGGGGAATTATCCCCCTGGTGGGGGCCAGGGGCAAGGCCCCTGGTGGGGTCGGGGGCAAAGCCCCCGTATTTGTTACCATACTGCACATTGCACCAAGTCCCAGGAGTGTATTTATCAACATCCTTCCGGGCCAATGGGTTGAAGAAAACCGCCATGCTACCCGTGCGCACGTTGTCTCTGCTGCTGGCCCTCTTCTGGTTGGCTGGCTCCTGTTGGGCCGATGATCAGGCCTGCCTGCGTTGTCACGGCATGAAGGGGATGGCCTATCAGGATCCGGTGACCGGCAGTCTGCGCCAGTTGTCCGTTGATCCCGTGGCCATGGCGGCCTCCAGCCATGGCAAGTTGACCTGTCGCGCCTGTCATGGACCCGGATTTGAGGCCTATCCCCATTTCGAGGAGGCCAAGCGCGAGGCGTTGCACTGCCTGGAGTGCCACAAGGGGAATGATCCGTTTCCCTACGCCCAGTTTGAGGCCATCGAGAAAGGGTTTGTGCGCAGCATTCATGCCCGCACCATGCCGGATCGTTTTACCTGTGTCTCCTGTCATGATCCTCATCTCTTTCATGGGCTGTTTCAGACCCCGGTGCGCGACATGCCAGAGCAGGTGCGGCAGGATAACGCCATTTGCCTCAACTGCCACCGCCATAACGACCATATCCAGGAGCTGACGGGACGGGTGTTCCCCACCCTGATGGAAAACCATGACTGGCTGCCCAATGTGGAACGGCACTGGCAGGCGGTGCGGTGTGTGGAGTGTCATACCGGTTCCAACCGGCCACGGGACCATTTTATCCTGGGCAAGGCCTTCGCCCTCCGTGATTGCGTCTCCTGCCATTCCCGCAACTCCCTGCTGTTGAGGAAATTGTACCTCTACCAGTCGGCGGAAGAGCGGCAGAAGGGGGGGTTTGTCAACGCCCTGGTGCTGAACAACGCCTACATTATCGGCATGACCCGCAACCTGTGGTTGGATTGGGCCGGGTTGGGTCTGCTCAGCCTCACCGGCCTGGTCTTGCTGGGCCATGGTCTGGCCCGTTGGTTGTTCGCTCGGAGAGGAGATCCCTCATGAACACCGCCTTGCATCCTCATGCTGCCCATACCGGGGACGGCATCGAACTCTACCCCGTCTGGCTGCGCATCTGGCACTGGAGCAATGCGTTCTGCTTTCTGGTGCTGATTGCCAGTGGGGTCAGTCTGCACTTTGCCGGATCGGGTGTGCCGTTGATTCCGTTCAATATCGCGCGCATGGTACATAATATTTTTGGGTTTATCCTGATCCTGGGCTATCTGATTTTTGTGCTGACCACCCTGTTGGGTGCCAATGGCATTCACTATCGCCTGCGTCTGGAGGGGCTGGTCGGGCGGTTGTTGCGGCAGGCGATGTTCTACGGGGGGGGCATTTTTCGCGGCGAACCCCATCCCTTTCCGCCAACGGCGCGGAGCAAGTTCAATCCGTTGCAGCAGGTCACGTATCTGGCGGTCATGGGGGCGGGTGTGCCCCTCTTGATCCTCTCCGGTCTGCTCTTTTTCTTCCCGGAACTGGCCCCGGAACGGTTTTTGGGGATGGATGGTCTCTGGGTGGTGGGGGTTGCCCATTATCTGCTGGGGCTGTTTTTGATCGCCTTCATGCTGGGACATCTCTATCTGGCGACGGCGGGTGAGACGGTTTTGGGTGATTTTCGGAAGATGATTTTTGGGGAACGGGCAGGGGAGGAATGACCATGACAATGCAATCCATGGCGGCAACGCTGTTCAAGGGCAAACGGGGCAGGTGGGTGGTGCTGGTCCTGCTGCTGGGCGGGGCGGGTCTGTTGGTTCGCGGGTGGTATCCCGGCTGGCTCTCCACCTATATCGGGGTGGTCAATGCCCCCCTGATCTATAACACGGGGGAGCCGCTGAGCGAACGGGAATTTGCCAAACTGGCCGCCGATCTGACCCAGACCTATCGCCAGGATCGGGCCATGGCCCAGACCGATGGGGAAAAAAATCCCTTTGCCCGGCGGTTGAAGGTCAACATGCTGATGCGGACCCGTTCTTTCCAGAAAGAGGCCCCCTATCCCCACATTGACTATTTTCGCACGGCGGGCATCCGTCGGTATGACGGACCGCAAACCTGCCTGACCTGCCATGCGACGATCAAAGTGACCGATGAGCAGGGTGCCATTCGGCCGGTGAACACCCTGGACGATGTGGCCCATTCGGTCCATTTCAAGTTTCAGAGCACGGCGGAGGGCTTTTCCACCTATGGCTTTGACGGTCGGCAGGTCAATGGCAAAGGGACACGGCCGATTCCCATGGGCAAGATTGATCGGGCCTGTGGGGTGCCGGGTTCTTTTACCTGGACGGGTTGGGCCGAATGGATCAAGAGCAAACCGGTTCATGCCAATGGGGCGATCGAGGTCCGCAGCGAGGGGTGTGGCCAGTGCCACATTGGCGGGGGGTATCATCCCTCCACCGAGCAGATGCTGCCCGGTCATGAGGCCCCCGAAGTGGCCAAGGCGGGGATTGACTGCCTGATCTGCCATGCGGCGGGGTATGACATGAATGCCCGCACGGTCATCGAGGATGTCAACGGGCGGCGGTGGAATCAGGATCGCTCCTTGAAGACGGCCCTGACGGTGGGGCAACCGTCGGCCCAGAACTGTCTCTTTTGCCATCAGCACAACATGGGGGGCGACCAGGAGCAAAATCTGCCGCCGAACGCGGCCCCGGTCAATCTGGGCCATGAAAACCGTCGGTTGCTCCATCCGGGTGCCAAGCGGGGCAATTCGTTCCAGAAGGAGAACGATGTCCATGCCGCCGCCGGGATGGTCTGCACCGACTGCCATCAACCGGAAGGGCATCAGATTCCCCGTGGCGAGAAGGGGGTGGATCTGGTGGCCAACGATCTGCCGCACAAAAAGGTGGAGTGCGAGACCTGCCACACGGCGGCTCCCCACGTCAAGGACACCCAGGATCGCGCCCTGCTCAATGGCCATGTGGATCGGCTCTCCTGTGAGGCGTGTCATATCAAAGAGTTGCGGGCCGACAATGTGGTCCTGCGGGACTGGATCCATCCGGTCTGGAACGAGGAGGAGGGGATTTATGTTTTCAAGGACATCTATCAATCCGGCAAGGCGGGCAAGGGGTTCAAGTTTCTCTGGTTTAACGGCAATGGTTCCTTTTTGGCCAATGCCCTGGGGGACAATCCGGTGGCCAAGGGCCAGTACAATCCCCTCATGAATCAACTGGTGCGGATTGACGATCCCGATGCGGTGGCGCAGATTCGGCTGGCCGCCCAGGAGCTGCAAAAGAGTTATCCCGACCTGGATGTGGATCGGTATGTGCAGGAGGCGACCAATCCCCTGTCGGCGTTATCGCCTGAGATGCTGGAGAAGCGCAAGAAGATGATCGAGGAGAATATTCGGCCCATTATGGAGAAGGGCAAGAGCCGGATTTATCCCTTCAAGTTATTCAACGCCATCATGTATGAGGATATGTCCAATCAGGGACCGTTCGGGGCCATGATTTTGCCCTTCGACTATCCCACCTACTATGAGACGGGCAAGTCGGAGCAGTCGGTGAAAAAGGCGTTGGAACATTCCATCATCAAACGGATGTATGAGCCTCCGTTCAAGGCCTACATGATGGACGAGTTCATGCGTTATTTCGGGGTGGGCAAGTGGTCCGGGGAATATCCGGTGGCGGCGGATGGCCGCTTGAAAAATGTGGAGTCCCACTGGATGCGGCAGATGGGGTCGTTGATGATCAACCATGGCATTCGCAAAGAGGGACGGCGGTGCAAGGAGTGCCACTCCAGTCGGGGGATTATCGACTTTGAAGGTCTGGGCTATCCGCCGGAG
Source organism: uncultured Magnetococcales bacterium (assembly GCA_903913345.1). GTDB lineage: Bacteria > Pseudomonadota > Magnetococcia > Magnetococcales > Magnetaquicoccaceae > Magnetaquicoccus. The sequence goes on from CAIWLA010000021.1 coordinate 3,958, forward strand.
CGGGTGACGGAGTTGAGGTCGTTGCCGGAGATGAAGTAGGGGTTTTGGACCGGACCGGGGCGGCTTGCCGCCCCGGTCCGGGGGTCAGGATTTCAGATGGCATCTTGGTCGGTTGAAGAGGTCGCGTTGGGACGGCAAGTTTGTTTGCGCCTCGCAATCCAGCAGTTGCGTCAAATCGAAACGATGAGGCGGCGGCATCCCATAATAATACGAACCACCAACAGGGACGCGGTTGCCCTTATACTTGGGACTTCCTGAGTTGATTGGCATCTTTTGAAAGCGTGAAGCAGTGGAAACCAGAAGATAGACCAGTTCGTATCGATCTGTTGCCCCGTCATGAAGGAATATAAGCTCTCGCAGATAGCGAATGAAGGTCGCAGAACAGCAAAGTTGTCCCCATGCACCCGATGTGCTATCGGATTTTAATTCGACTAAAACAAACCAATACTTTCCATTATAATGACA
>CAIWLA010000022.1 GCA_903913345.1 uncultured Magnetococcales bacterium
AGGGCCACAAAACCGGCCTCCACCGTGCCGCTCGCCACAAAGGCCATCACCTGTCCGACATCTTCCCCAAAAACCAGACGATCTGTGTATGTTTGTGCCACTCCCAGCCCTTTCAATGTCTCCTGGGCGGCCTTGCCGTAGGGGACGCTGCGGGGATTGCCCAGGGCGATCGTGTGCAGCAGACCCGTCATCAAGGGTTCCGCACCGTTGGCGAACCGCTTGGGGTCGGGACTCCACAAGACCAGTCGTCCCCTGGCATAGACAAACAGGCCCTCCGGGATGGCCAATCCCTCTTGTTGCAACTGTTGCGGGCGGGCCATGTCGGCAGAGAGAAACAGTTGAAAGGGGGCACCCTGGTGGATCTGGGCCAACAATTTGCCGGAAGAACCGGAACTGATGAGCAGGGTGTGACCGCTTTCCTGCTCAAAGCGGCTGGCCAACTGCTCCAGCGTCCCCTTGAAATTGGCGGCAACGGCCACATGGATGGTCTCGGCCTGGGCGGCGATGGGCCAGCAGAGGAGGGCAAGGGTGATGAACAGTCGGTAGAGAGGGGTGGAGCCGATCATGTTGGTTTGGGATCATCCGCCCAACGCGGACATCCGCGCGGCATGGCGGCGGGCGTTTTGTTGTTCAAAGGTGTGCCGCTCCGGCTTCAGGGCAACGGCGGCGCGGATGGCGGTTTTGATTGCGGCATCGTCTGCCCCGTTGCGCAAAAGGGACTTGAAATCCATCCGATCCTCCTGCCCCAGGCAGTAGACCAGACTCCCCTGGGCGGTCAGACGCATCCGGTTGCAGGTGGCACAGAAATGACGTGACCGGGCGGAGATGACCCCCACCTCCGCTTCTGTGCCCGCCAGACGAAAATAGCGGGCCGGACCGGAACCGCATTTTGGTTGAATGGGCAGCAGTTGGCTGCCAAAATGGGCGCGAATCCGCTCCAGGATCGCATCCGCCGGGACAAAACGGTCGGTCATATCCAGACCGGCCTCGCCCACCGGCATGGTCTCTATAAAACGCAACACCAGACCCTGCCGTTGGGCAAACAGGACCATCTCTGGAATTTCATGGTCGTTGATGCCGCGCATCACGACCATGTTGACCTTGACCGGGTGCAATCCAACCCGGACGGCGGCGGCAATCCCCGCCAGCACGGTGGGCAATCCCCGCTCCTCGGCCCGGTCGGCCATCGGCCCGGCCTTGTGGCGTTGGGTGATCGAGTCAAAGGTGTCGGAATGGAGGGTGTCGAGGGAAATATTGACCCGATGCAAACCCGCCGCCCGGAGAGGGGCCGCATGGCGTTCCAGCAGCAGGGCGTTGGTGGTCAAGGCCAACTCGTGCAGACCGGGAAGGGGGGCCAACGTCCGTACCAGATCCACCACATGGCGTCGCAAAAGGGGTTCGCCACCGGTCAGACGAATCCGTTCAACGCCCAACTCCAGAAAAAGACGCACCAGACGGACAATTTCGCCAAAATCCAGCAGTTCCCGATTGTTCGGCAATATGTCTTCGGTGGATAGCCGACAGTAGGTGCAAAACAGATTGCACCGATCGGTCAC
>CAIWLA010000023.1 GCA_903913345.1 uncultured Magnetococcales bacterium
ACTCCTTTTCCGTTACGGTGCGAATGATTCCACCACCGGCCAACCATCGGTCCGGCGATTGTTCACCCCTACTGCGACCAGATTGTAACAGTGCAGAGTTGGCCTGGGAAACAATTATTTTGTAAAAAATTGTATGGTTACGTTGTCCGGGTGATCAATCGGCATTGTCGAGCGAATTCGCCCTGGGAGAAGGCCCTTTTGCCTGAAAGAGACGGATAAAATGGCGCATGATGGTTTGGACGACCTCTTCCGACACATGTTGCAGTGAGCCATCCTCCTGGCCATACATGCCGCTGAAATAGGCCCCCAGCCAGCGCACCATTTCAAAGGCTGGCCAATAGAGGCAATGCGGTCTGGACGAGACGACCTGTTCTATGGCCACGCGCAGGATGGACTTGGACAGGCAATCGGCCTCTATGACCGATCTCCTTTCCAGGGTGGCATACAACGGAACGGGTGATAATGAAAAGACAAACCGGCAGTCCGGGTTTTTCGATCGGATGGCATCCACCATGGCCAGCAGGTTGATGACATTTTCTTCAACGGTTGTATTGCGAAAAACCGTCTGCCCTCTGGCCACCCCACGCACACTCTCGGCCCCATTGGTCGGTACAAACTGGCCGGTCTGCCGGTCAAAAAAACAGGGGGCGACGCCCAGGGTATAAATCAGCAGATCCGAGGTGAACAAGGAACGGACCACCTCGTGGTCGCCATACCCCTTGGGCAGCCATTTTTCAGGAATTTTCTCTCCCTGGAGGGCACTTTCCACGATCATCCGGTTGGAAAAGGTGCTGTTGGCCTCTTCTCCAACGGTCAGGTTGATGGCCGGGATCCCTTCCCTCGTCAAGGCGCGGGCAACGCTTGCGGCAAAGCAGGATCCGATGGTCACTGTTTTGGTATGAGGGGTGAGGGAGAGGGCATCCCTTTTGATATGATTGAGAATGTGTTCCGCAATGGCCTGGTCGAGATCCGTCATGGATTCGAGGGTTTCTGGGATCCGGGTATACTGGATACGGCGGGCACTCTGGTTTGTCTCTTCCTGATCGGCCAACGGGGAGATGAGATCAAAAACCGCCCGTCTGCTCTGTTTGGCGGTGGGATGATCGGGATCCAGGGTGAGCAGCGTATCATAGGTGGCCAGGGCCTGGGTGTAACGACCCTGATTCAGCAGCGCGCATCCCAGCAAATCCCAGGCCTTGAGTATGTGGGGATGGTGTGGGTTGAGTTCAATGGCGCAACGGAATTTTTCCTCTGCCCGCCTGGGTTCCTCTCTGCTCATCCAAATCGCCCCCGCCGTGATCTGGGCCAGACATTCATCACGGAGTGAGGCGATGGCCTGCTGGATCTGGGTTTCCATCACCGCCACGCCGAACCCACGCGCCAGCAAATCCAGTTGGATGGTTTCGGGGGGGGTGCCGTTTGCCAATTGTTCAAAGGCGTAAATAAAAACGGCCTGGGATGCCAATGCGGATTCGAGTTCGGTCCAGGCGTGACCCTCGCGACCGCTGGCATCGTGTTCCATCGCCCGCTGGACGGCGGATTCTGCGGGCGGAGGAGAGAGATCGGACCCTTTTTTTGTCATACCATTCTGCCGCTGGTGGTTGAGGGATGCCAAACCCCGTTTTCCGTCCAACTCATCCCCTGGGAAAGAGGGCAACCTTGGAAGGGAACGCCGGTTCGGGGGTGTTGATTTTGTCAACCTGGGCACACTCCCGGAAAATCAGGAGTGGACAATGACGGCACTGCTCCCGGTCCAACCGGGGGAAAATGGCTTGAATCGCATCGTTTTCCGAGCGGAATAAATTTTCTGTTCCGATGGTGGCCAAATATTTTCCCCGTTCCAGCAACGCGTAGGGTGTCTCCTTGAGGCGAACCAGATAGAGACCGCCCTGGGCATCCCGACGTTTGGTGGCCTCCAGGGCTAAAAATTCCGCGCCGGAGAGATCGATAAAGTTGATGCCCGGAGCCACAATGACCAGATGGACTTGCGGGGTTGTCATGGCGTCCAACTGGGCCTGAACCGCACCGATGGCGGCGAAGAAGAGGGAACCATCCACCCGTACTATGCGAATCTGGGGACATTCCGGCATCTCCAAGGCCGTGGTAAATCGACGACGGGGATGGTCGGGGTCGGGTACCCGGGCGACGACATGGGGATGGGAGGTGCGGGCCAGATAGATGCCCAGAGAGAGCATGATCCCGAACAAAATGGCAAATTCCAGGTTGAAAAAGAGGGTTGCCAGGAAGGTGGCGGCCATGATGACCGTTTCCGAACGGCTGGTGCGCAGGGTTTGCCGGATATGGTGTCGATCGATCAATCCCCACGCCACCAGGAACAACACCCCGGCCATGGCTGCATTGGGCAGGTGGGAGGCCAGGGGAGCGACCAGGGTGACCAGGACGATCAGAAACAGCCCGGAACTGGCGGCGGCGATGGGGGTGTAAGCCCCGGATTCATAGTTCAGTCCGCTGCGGTTGAAGGAACCCGTGGCCACATAAGCGGAGAAAAAGCTGCCCACCAGATTGGAGAGTCCCTGGGCGATAAACTCCTGATCGGCATCAATCCGTTGCCCACTGCGCAAGGCCATGGCGCGGGCGATGGAAATGGCCTCGGTCAGGGCCAGCATGGTCACCGCGATCACCCCAGGGGCCAGGATGCGGAGGGTGGACAGGGAAAAATCCGGCATGGACAACGGCGGCAGGGAGGCGGGCAGGGCACCCACACGGGTAATGCCCGAAGGAATGTCGATCCAGTCATCGATGGCCCAGGCCAGCAGGGTGCCGGCCCCCAAGGCGACAATCATGTAGGGGATGCGCGGCAGGAAGGTGCGACAGAGGACGCCGACCAGCAGAGTGGTGACGCTCACCATCAGAATGTGGGGATTGATCTCTGACCCACGTTCGATAATGAGTGACAGAGTCTGGGAAAACTCACTCCCTCTGGGGATGGGAATGCCGGAAAAGTTGCGCACCTGATTGGTGGCGATCAGCAGGGCGGCCCCGGAGGTAAAGCCGATCACCACCGAATGGGAGATAAAGTTGACCAGCGTGCCCATGCGGACCAGACCCAGTCCGAGTTGCGTCAGTCCCACCAGAAAGGTCATGGTCAGGGCCAGTTGCACATAAGCGGTTGAACCGGGTTCGGCGTAGGCACTGAGCAGGGAAAAGAGGACGATGGAGGCTGCGGTGGTTGGCCCGGAGACCAGATGCCAGGAAGAGCCGAACAGGGCCGCCACGATGGCGGGAATCATGCCAGCATACAGGCCATAGACCGGTGGCATGCCCGCAATGGCGGCGAAGGCCACCCCCTGGGGCAGAACCACGATGGCCCCGGTCAGGCCAGCGAGCAGGTCGGCCTTGAGTGTGGTCGGGGTGACCCGGTGCCACCACTGCATGGGTGGAAAAAGGGCCTGCCAGCGTATGGGGGAGGCCGAAGGCAAAGGGGTGGGCATCGCTTGTCTTTTATCCCTGAATCGGGGGGTGCATCCATTCGCCGTTTGGTTTAGATTAACTGGTGTCTTTTCATCTTGGCCAGCAACTCTTCCCGATCGACCGGTTTGTTGATAAAACCGTTGCAATGGCCCTTTTTGAAGGCGGTGATCAATGATTCGGGGTCATCCAGGCTGGTCTGCATGATGATGCAGGCATATTCCTTGATGTCCAGTGTCGGCCCCAAGGCCCGTTTTTCCAGCTTGCGGATCTGCAGCAAGGCCTCCTGGCCATCCAGGTTGGGCATTTGAATATCCAGCAACACCAGTTTGAAGGGGTTTTTGGCCTGCAGTGCCTCCTGAAACGTCCGAACGGCCTGCTCCCCATCCTCCACCGTCACGCACTCCCCGTAGGGGCGCAACATGGTTTTCAGGATTTCCCGGTAGACCATATGATCGTCGGCAATCAAAATCCTCATTGTCTGTTCCCTCTATTGCCGCAACGTGACGGTGATGGTGGTGCCTTCCGACTCCGAACTGTGGAGGTGGATGCCG
>CAIWLA010000024.1 GCA_903913345.1 uncultured Magnetococcales bacterium
CAAATGGATTCCCGCTTTCGCGGGAATGACGGAAATCGATGCAGACTGTATCTTTACCTGTCTGATTGCAAACTGGTATCAGACTGTCTTCTGCTGAGCCATGCGGGAGACCTGAATCCCCAGTTTTTTGAGTCGATGCCACATGCTGCGATCAGAGATGCCCAGCAGACGGGCTGCCTGGGCCTGTACGCCCTGACTCTTGTCGAGGGCATCACGGATGAGCCGACGTTCGGCCTGTTCCAACCAGGATTCCAGATCCTCTCCCGCCAGACTGGTCAAGGAGAGGGGATCCGCCCGCTTTTCCGCCACCGGGTGGTCAATGAGCCGATGGGGCAGGTCTGCCACGGTCATGACGCTCCCCTTGCAGGACAACAGGGATCGTTCCACGGCGTTGTGCAATTCCCGCACGTTACCCGGCCAGGGATAGCGATCCATCAACGCCAGGGCGGCTGGCTCGAAACAGTGCACCCCCTTGTCCATCTCGGCGCGCAACTGCGCCAGGAAGGCGTTGGCCAACAGGTTGACATCACCTTCCCGTTCCCGCAAGGGGGGGACGCGAATGGGGTAGACATCCAGCCGATACATCAAATCCTCGCGAAACAGCCCCTGTTTGACCTGCTGCTTGAGATCATGATGGGTGGCGGCAATGATCCGTACATCCACCTTTTGGACCATTTTCCCCCCCACAGGGGAGAATTCCCGCTCCTGCAACACCCGCAACAGCTTGACTTGCAAGCCAATATCCAGATCACCAATCTCGTCCAGGAAAAGGGTGCCGCCATCGGCCTGTTCCAGGGATCCCATCCGGTTGCGGATGGCTCCCGTGAAGGCACCGCGCACATGTCCGAACAGTTCGCTCTCCATCAGGTCATAGGGGATGGCGGAACAGTTGATGGGCACCCAGGGTTGATCGGATCGGGGGCCTTCCTCGTGAATGGTGCGGGCCACCGCCTCCTTGCCGGTTCCGCTCTCCCCCGTGATCAGGACGTTGGATCGATAAGGGGCCACCTGGGCGATCTGCTCTTGCAGGCGGACCATGACCGGACTCTTGCCGACCAGTCGGCGATAGGGTTGGGCACCCTGGATCACCGCCTGCAAACGACTGTTTTCCTGGGTCAAATCCCGCAACCGCAAGGCACTCTGGACGGCAAACTGCAACTCTTCGGGTTCAAAGGGTTTGGTCAGATAATCGTTGGCACCCGACTTGATACATTGAATGGCCGAACGAATGGAGCCATACGCCGTCACCACAATCACGGGCACGTCCGGTCGCTGTTGGCGGGCCAGCGCGATAAACGCCTCCCCCGACATGCCGGGCATTTTCAGGTCCGACAGAATCACGTCCAGGTCGGCATGGTCCAGAAACGCCAGGGCCGCTTCGCCACTCTTGGCCGTCAACACCTGATGGTCGGCCTCTTCCAGGGTCATGCGCATGACCTGCAACATGTTTTGATTGTCATCAACGACCAGTATGGTGCGTGGCATCAGGATGCCTCCCCTGCCCTGGGCAGGCGCACCACGAAACAGGCCCCAGGGCCGGTGGCGGGATCCAGCGACAAGGATCCGCCGTTGGCCTCCACCAGGGTGGAGGCGATGGTCAGACCCAGTCCGGAACCGTGATTTTTGGTGGTAAAAAAAGGCTCAAAAAGCCGGGGCATCTCTTCCAACGGGATGCCGGGACCGCTGTCTTGCAAAAGGATTTCCACATTCTCTCCGTCCAATCGATGGCCGATCTTCAATTCGCCCGGTTGTTCACCGATGGCCTGCAGGGCATTGTTCAACAGATTGACCCAGGCCTGGTGCAACAGGTCGGGGTCAGCCCACACCCGGATTCTATCGGGAAGCGGGGTGCGGATCAACACGATATTATCCCGGCCTGCCAGCAAAACCCGTATGGCCTTCTCCAGGGGTTGCATGGGGTCGATGAGGGACAATTCCGGTTGCCGATGACGGGCCAGTTGTTGAAAATCTTTCAACAAGCGGTTGAGCGTTTGACTCTCATCGTGAATCATCTCCCGCAGTTCATCTTGCCGGTTCGGGTTCGATGCGGTCTCCAACAGACCGGCGGCGGTACTGATCACCCCGATGGGATTGCGAATTTCATGGGCCAGGGCCATGGACATTTCCCCCATGGCCGTCATCTTGTCCCGTTGGAATGCCCGTTTTTGTGCGTCGCGGGCCTGTTTCAGGGAGAGGGCCATGCCATTGAAGGCGCGGGCCAGATCGCCAATTTCGTCATCGGAACGGATGGGCACGGTGGCCTGAAAATCCTGGGCGGCCACTTTCATGACCGCGTCCCGCAGGTGGGCAATCGGACGCGCCACAATGCGACTGAGCAGCAGTCCAATGATCACGGCCAGAAGGGTTCCTGCGCAGACAATGGTCAGGGTCAGCGTGACTTTGTTCAGCAGCAGACCGTCCCCCTGGTGTTCCAGGCCACTGAACAGAACCGCCTCGACCCGGCCATTACTGTCGGACACCGGGGTGTATACCCCCCAGAATCGACCATCCTCGGCCCGTTCGCTGTACTATTCGCGCCGGTTCATGAGATTGGCAAAGGCCTCCGGCGGCAAACGCCACTCCAGGAGGGGACGGTCCACGGAAAAGGCCTTGGTGAATCCCCCCGTATCGGGATAAAAGAGCCGCGTGCGCAAGCCGCTCATCTGGTTCAGCCGCTCCAGGGCACTCTTGTCGAACAGGGTGCCCATCACCAACCGGTACCGCAACACCCCGTGACGGGGAAACGGTTCGATGCGGACGGCGGCCAGCAATCGGGTGGTCCCCTGCATGGCCCGCACAACGGCCATGGAGACGCCCGAAGAGAAGGCAAGATCGAGGGTCACGGCCGGGGAGGAATAGCGCAATTGGCCCTCTGCATCATATATCTGGATCAAATTCAATCCCAATTGTTGGGCAATGGTCCGCATTTTTTCAGAAATCAGGGACTCATGGGAGGGCATTGCCTCGCGGTTGTCGTCCATCTCCTCGTACAGATCGGCCAGGGTCGTCGCGTTGACCTGGATGGTCTCCAACCAGTTGCGATTGACCTGGGCGGCCTCGCGAATCCAGTTCTCGATGGATGCATTCATGTGGTCGGCAATCCAGGAGGCCGACAGGAGGCTGGCGATCAACATGGGGACCACGATGATCACCACGACCACCTGCAACACCTTGCGTTGCACCCGGTTTACCACGAAAAACGAAAAACCACGCACAGTAGAGGATCCTCCAAAAAAGGGTGCTTCGTGGCCCGTTACAATGACCGACTGTAATTTGCAATATACTGTTTTTTAAAGAATTTTTATTTTAATGTCCAGTGGTCCGTCTCTTGCGAAACAGGTGTTCCAGGGTGTACCCGATCACTCTTTTCGCCAAGGACTGAAATGAACAAGATGAGAGCAGCAAACCTTGCCGTTGTCTACGATATCCGGTTTCCGCAGTCGTCAGTCTCTGTCTCCCCGTTACAATCCCGTTGGCACACCATGCGAAGATACTGGCTTTTGATCCCAATAGCCATGCTGGGAGTGGCGGCTCTGACCGCGCCGCGTTTGCCCGCCGCCTCGATCGTCAAGCAGGAGTTGCAATGGTTGAATCGGCAGGCCGCCAGTGGTGACAGCGTTGCCCAACGGCAACTCGGCGTGGCCTACATGGATGGTCAATATGGTCTCAAACCGGATGCCCAGGAGGGGTTGTATTGGCTGCAAGCCGCCGCCAGGGGGGGTGAGTCGTATGCGAAAACGGCCGTGGGTGATGCCCATGCGGCCGGATTGGATGGGCTGAAAGATCCCGATCGTACCCTGGAATGGTGGCAGAGGGTGATGGTGGCTGGAGACACGGCGGCGAGGGAACGGCTGCATCAACCCCTGCATGTTGGTGCCCTCGCCACTTTCTGGAATGACCTCATGCAGAGCCTGCCCCTCAGGCGTTCTCCCCGGATCCTGATGGATCGGGCCGCCAGCGGTGATGCCGAGGCCCAATATCAACTGGCCATGCGCTATCGGGATGGTGCCTGGGGGGTGGAGCGGGATGCCGGGCAGGCTTTGACCTGGTTACAACAGGCGGCCAAGGGCGGAGATGATGTGGCCATGGCGACCCTGGCCACAGTGTATGAGACAGGCGATCTCGGTGCCACGCCCGATGGTGAAAAGGCCACCTACTGGCATCGGCAAGCCGCCGGAAAATTTTAGCGAGCCGATTTTTTTTGTTCAAATCGTCCGTGTCACCCATTGGTTTTCATCCATTCTTTATCGGATGCCGCCCGCCTGCTGCGGTGCGGCCGGTGTCGGTGGGGTGTGGCGCGGGATGTCCAGCCAACAAAACAAGGAAGGTACGGTAAAGATATGGGCCACGCATTGGCAAGCATGTACAACAGAATTGGAGCCTTCTCCATTCGCCTTGATCTCCTCCGGAAATGGACGCAAACGGTGCAGTCAAGTCGGGAAACCCTCAAGGATGACCTGGTCGCCGGTATAACCGTCTCGCTGGTCGCCATTCCCCAATCCCTGGCCTATGCCCAACTGGCGGGCGTGCCGGCCTATTATGGTCTGTACGCGGGCCTTATCCCGACGATTGTGGGTGCCCTGTTCGGCTCCTCCCGTCTGCTCTCCACGGGACCGGTGGCCATGACCTCGTTGCTCACGGCGGCCAGTGTGGCTCCACTGGCCGCGCGGGGGAGCGACTCCTTCATCGAGTATGTCATCCTGCTGGCCCTCCTGTCGGGTGTTTTTCAGGTGGCCATGGGGCTGTTCCGGGTTGGCGTGTTGCTCAATTTTCTGTCGCACCCGGTTCTGATGGGATTTATCAATGCAGCGGCCATGATTATCGGTCTCTCGCAATTGCCGACCCTGCTGGGGATCTCGGCGCGCCAGTCCGACCATTTCCTGCTGGATATTGGCCAAATGTTGACGCAGATCGATACCCTGCATGCCCTTTCCCTGGGATTCGGGTTGGGTGCCATTCTGCTCCTGCTCCTGTTCAAGCGGTACGCTCCCCGGTGGCCGGGGGTGCTGATCACCGTCTCCCTGCTGACAACCGTCAGCTACCTTGTCGGCTATGTCGACAAGGGGGGTCATGTGGTGGGCGCGATTCCCTCTGGACTGCCCAGTCTCAGTGTGCCAAGGCTGGACGGGCAATCGATCATCTCCCTGTTGGTTCCGGGTTTTGTGATCGCCCTGATCAGCTTCATGGAGGCCATGTCCAGCTCCAAGGTCATCGCCATGCGCACCCGTGTCCCCTGGGATGAAAACCGTGAGTTGATTGGCCAGGGTCTGGCCAAGATTGCGGCGGCCTTCTGTCACTCCATGCCGGTCAGCGGATCGTTTTCCCGTTCTGCCCTCAATCTGGCCACCAACGCCAAAACCCCCTTTTCTTCCATCGTTTCGGCACTGTCGGTCATGCTGACATTGTTGTTTTTTACCGGTCTGCTCTACCATTTGCCCAAGCCTGTTCTGGCCGCCATCATCATGATCGCCGTGGCCGGTCTGATCAATTTTGCCAACATCAAGCGGGCCTGGATCATCAATCCCGACGATGGCTTTGCCGGTGCCGTCACCTTTGTGGCCACCCTTGCCTTTGCCCCCAATATCCAGAACGGCATTATCACGGGCATCCTGCTCTCGTTGGTCATGGTGCAATACCGCATGATGCGTCCCCGTTTTGTGCAAAGCCTGGGCCTGCTGGATGATGGCACCCTCCGCGATGCCCAACACCGCAATCTGCCCCGCCTCCATCCCCGTCTGGGCGCGATGCGTTTTGATGGTGCCTTGCGTTTCATGAATGTGGCCTATTTCGAGAATGCCATCCTCGATGTGGAGCGTTTGGATCCGAATGTGCGCTGCATCCTGGTGCAGAGCAGTGGCATCAATGCCATCGATGCCTCCGGTGTCGAGATGCTGATCAGTTTGATCGATCGCCTGCATACCAACGACATCACGCTGGCCTTCAGCAGCTTCAAGCGGCAGGTATTGGATGTGGCGGAGCGGACGGATTTGGCCAACCGTATCGGTCGGGACAATATTTTCAGTAGCGACAATGATGCCGTTTCCACCTTGCTGAACCGTCTGGAGAACAGAACGGCGGGTGGTGCGGCGGTATCGATCGGTGGTCGTTTGGGTGGATTGAAAGAGAGGTGATCAGCCATGCTGGCCGATGCAATCAGCAGAAAGCTCCTGGAGATACAGGTTCAGTTGGGATCCGTGCGGGATCTGGATCGGTTGCCGTCATTGATCTCTCAGGCGGCGGCCGATCTGTGTGATGCCGACCGATCCGCCCTGTTTTTCCTGGACCGGGATCTGGATCGTGAAACCGGTTGTTTTACCCGGAACCGGGTGGCGGTCGCGCTGAATGCCGGCAGTGGGGAACCGTTGGGTGTGGTGGAGATTGCCGACAAGAAGGATGGTACGGCCTTTACGCAGGCCGATGGTGATACGTTGCATGCGTTGGCCGTTGTTGCCTCGGTGGCCATTGAGAATGCCATTTTATTTCAGGAGCATGAGACGCAGTTCCTCAGTTTTGTCGAGACGATGGTGGCCACCGCCGATGGCCGGGATCCCCTGACCGCTGGTCATTCCCGTCTGGTCAGTGACTATGCGTGTGGTATGGCACAGGAGATGGGGCTGTCGGGTCAGGAGGTGGATGTGGTGCGGGTTGCCGGGTTGTTGCATGACTATGAACAACAGGCCAGAAAAGGGGCCACCGCTGTGCGGGAGATTTTAAAAGGTATCCGTTTTTCGCATAAATACCGACATGTCCCGGAGATTGTCGCCTCGCATCATGGCTATATGGATGGTTCCCGGTATGGCGGTGCCGCGTTGGATCCTCGGATTCCGTTTCTGGCCAACATGATCACGGTGGCGGATCTGTTTGAGTCATTGACGGCGGATCGTCATGCCCGCCGATCCATGTCGGCGGCGGAGGCCTTGTCGATTCTCAAGCAGGGGACCGGCAAACGGTTTGATCCGGCCATTCTGGGGGCGATGGAGCGTTATTGGCAGAAATGTACTCTGGGGATGAAGAGGCCAGTCCGTCTGTTGCCGGGTATCAATCCCCAACCCTCCCCACCAGATCATATTCGTGGCTGTCCGTGATCGTCACCGGGACGATCGTGCCCGGTTGGGGCTGACCGGCGTTGATATAGACCAGACCATCCACCTCCGGGGCCTGCCCCATGGTCCGCCCCAGCACCAGGCCGGGATGCTCCTCCGCCACCCTCTCCACCAATACCGGCAGGGTTTGGCCAACGTGAGTCTGCAATTTTTTTCGGCTGATCCGTTGCTGCAACAACATCAGTGCCTTCTGCCGTCTCCGTGCCGTCTTGCCCGCCACCTTGTCCGGGAGCAGAGAGGCCGCCGTCCCCTGTTCGTCGGAATAGGTGAACACCCCCACATGATCAAACCAACCCCGACTGACCAACCGATACAAATGGCGAAATTCCCGTTTGGTCTCCCCCGGAAAACCGACAATAAAGGTCGTGCGCAGGGTGGCCTGCGGCAACCGGTGGCGAATCTGCTTCAACAACCGCCGAATACCCGCCGCCCGCTCGACCCGCTTCATCCGGGCCAGCACGGCGGAATGGCTGTGCTGCAAGGGCAGATCGAGATAAGGCAACACCTTCGCCTCGCTGCCCATCACCTCCAGCAGCTCCGGGGTGATCAGGGTTGGATAGAGATAGAGGGTCCGAATCCAGGCAATACCCTCCACCTGGGCCAGACGGCGCAACAGGGTGGCCAACGAGAGACGGGGCGAGAGATCCCGACCGTACAGGGTGGTATCCTGCGAAACCAGATTGATCTCCACCACCCCCTGTCGGCTCAACTGCACCACCTCCGCCTCGATCTCCTCCAGGCTCCGGGAACGAAACCGGCCACGCAATTGGGGAATGATGCAAAAAGCACACGGATTGTTGCATCCTTCGGCAATCTTGACATACGCCGTGTGGGCGGGGGTGGTCAGGAGACGAGGCGGTTGGGGGGATTCCAACCCGGTGCGGGTGATCGGTTCGACAGACAGAACGGCCTCCCCCGTGGCCTGGTTGGCCTCCAGCAACGGCAGCAACTGATCGTACTGGGCCGAACCGATCAATACATCAATATCGGGCAGCTCATGAGCCAACGCCGCCCCATAACGTTGTGCCAGACAACCCGTCACCACCAGACGTTGGCCCGGATGTCTGGCCTTGATCGCGGCCATGGCCAGAATGGCCTCCCGCGACTCCGTTTCGGCATCGGCCTTGAACCCACAGGTATTGACCACCAATAGATCAGCCGCCTCGGGATCGGCGGTCAGGGTATAACCCTGTTGCAGAAACCGCCCCAACATCTCTTCGGTATCCACCAGATTTTTGGGACATCCCAAAGAGACAACCCCCACCCGTTTGCCTTGCGGAACCTCTGTCATGACGGCTATTCCCGAAAATTGGTAAACTGCAACGGCATCTCCACCGAAGTGTCCGCCTTGAGCAGGGCAATCACCTCCTGCAAATCATCCCGTTTCTTGCCGGTCACCCGCAACTCCACGCCCTGGATGGCGGTCTGCACCTTGAGTTTGGCATCCTTGATCTGCTTGACCAACCGCCTCGCCAGTTCCGCCTCTATCCCCTGACGCACGGTCACCACCTGACGCACCATCCCACCGGAGGCCGGTTCCACCGTGCCAAAATCCAGGACACGAATGTCCACCTTGCGGCGAACCATCTTTTCTTTCAAAATTTCAATGACCTGCTCCAGTTTATAATCGTCATCGGCATGGAGGGTGATCTCCGCATCCTTGCGCACCACCTTGCTTTTGGATCCCTTGAAGTCATAACGGGTGCCCATCTCCTTGATGACCTGATGGACGGCATTGTCCACCTCCTGGAGATCGGTTTCAGAGACAATATCAAAAGAGGGCATGGGCAACTCCTTGGTGTGAAAGAAAAAATAAGGCCATATCAGTGCGGATCGGATGGTTCGGCGTGGTCTTCAATAATATCCACATGGGGGGGGATCTTGAACTGGAAAGGATCTCCCGCAATGGGGTGATTGATGCGCATGGTGCGAAACGTAAAATGGGATATGTGTCCCAGAGAGTCATACGTGGTCAGTTTGGACAACTCATCCCGATCGGGATACAAAACCAGATCAATCTCCTTGATGGTGCCATTTTTGCGGGGAAAAAGCCGGACCGAGGGCCAATGCAAATCGGCATCCTCGGTGGTCTCCCAGGTAAAAACCGTTGCCAACGTGAGATTCGACGACAACAAAACCGCTGGCGTATTGTCCAACCGGGCGGCTTTGCCCACCGTCACCTGTGCCAAGTCCGGTTCATAAAACCACAGGGTCTGACCATCGGAGACGATGGTTTGCGGGTTGGGGGTGTGATAATCCCAACGGAATCGACCCGGCTTGGCGGTGGCAATGTGACCGGCACTCTCCGCCGGCACACCCGATTCCGGGTCGTCTATGCGCTGCACAAAATCCGCTTCCAGGGTCTTTGTTTTATTCAAAAAGGTTTGCAGACGCTGCACCGGATCTGGCAGAGGCCGCCCGTCAACCGCTTCTGCCGCCCAGAGGCGGATGGGCAACAGGAAGACCAGCCAGTACAGCCAATGAATCCGCATATCGTGAATCATTCCTTTTGGTTAAGGTTCTGTCGTTGTTCCATCTTCCGTCCGAGGCCCGTTGCCTCTGTCCCCATGAACGGGCGGACAATGGAGGATTTCTGCCACGGAAGCCAGGAGAGATTGACCATTCCGCACCATGGCGAACGCCACCCTCACCGGCGAATAGTGTATTTCTATCACAAAATTGTCAAGTATGCGTTGAAAAGGTTTTCGTGTGCCACAAAATGTATTATGATGCGCCACGATGTCACAGCACCGAGCGGATTGCCGGGATCAAACGGGGAGAAGGGCGCATTATCCCCCCACCCGCAGGAGGATGGAATGACCGAAGATCTGACCAGATGGACCATTCAAGTGAGCAGCGATCTGGAGACCATTGTCCCGGATTATCTGGAAAACCGTCGCAAGGATGTGGCCACGCTTTTCGGGATGCTGGGACGGGGGGAGTATGACACCATGCGAATGTTGGGGCATCGCATGAAGGGATCAGGGGCCGGATATGGGTTTGATGCCATCAGCCACCTGGGTGAACGACTGGAACGGGCCTCCAGGGAGGCGTGCCACGCGGAGTTGGCGAGCTGTGTGGCCGAACTGGAATCCTATCTTGACCGGATCGATATTGTTTACGTATGAAGGAATAACCCATGAACTCTCCAGAGACTGGCAATGGCAATGCGTCCTGATCATATTTTGATTGTTGATGATGATCCCGAAATCTGCACCCTGGTCACGCTTTTTTTCGAGAAGAACGGCTTCCGGGTCAGCAGTGCCATCGATGGCCAGGGATTGTGGACCGTTCTGAATCACAATCCCGTGGATCTGATCGTGCTGGATCTGACCCTGCCGGATGAGGATGGTCTGGTCCTGTGCCGCACCTTGCGGGCCTCCTCCAATGTGCCCGTGATCATTCTGAGTGCCCGTGGAGAGGATGTGGACCGCATTATCGGTCTGGAGATGGGGGCCGATGACTATTTGACCAAACCCTTTCATCCCCGCGAGTTGCTGGCACGGGTACGCAGTATACTGCGCCGCACCCGTTCGACCGCCCTGCCCGACAAGGGTGGCAAGGAAGAGGAGCATCTCACCTACCATTTTGCGGGATGGAGGCTGGATCTGCCCACCCGACAGCTCTACTCTCCCCAGAAGGAAAAGGTCTTCCTGAGTGGCAGTGAGTTCGCTCTGTTGCGCATTTTCCTGAATTTTCCCAATCAGGTGCTCTCCAGGGAGCAACTGCTGGAATTTTCCTATGGCAAAGAGGGCGAGACCTATGATCGCACCATCGACATGCAGGTCAGTCGCTTGCGGCGACGCCTGCGGGAAGATCCCAAAACACCCGAACTGATCAAAACCGTGCGGGGTCTGGGATATGTATTGTCCGCCCGTGTCGAAAAAAATGGAGATCCGGAGTGACCAACGTCCTGGTGATCGATGATGACCAAGCCATTCGCCAACTGGTCAAGGCCATTTTGGGCGGTGCGGGATACCACGTCCTGTATGCGGGCGGTGGTGATGAGGGGTTGCGTCTGTTTCGTGAACATCCCATCGATCTGGTCATTACCGATATTTTGATGCCGGGCACCGATGGACTGGCGGTGATCCGCGAGTTGCTGGCCACGGCCCCGGCCACCCGAATTATCGCCCTCTCCGGTGGGGGGATGATTTTGACGGCGGGAATCAGTCTGCACGTGGCACGCAAAATGGGGGCCTTTGAATCCCTGGCCAAACCGTTTTCACGGAAAGAACTGCTGGCCACGGTCGAGCGTGTCCTCCGTGCGGGCAAAGAGGAATTGACCGAGACGGTGCAGAACCTCCCCACACCCTGATCCCCGCCAGTCGGACGAAATGGAACAAGAAGCCATATTTGCATGAGAATCCTGGGCATTGAAACCAGTTGTGACGAGACCTCGGCGGCGGTCGTCGAGGAAGGTGTGGTCTGTTCCAACGTGGTGCAGGGACAGGCGGATCTCCATGCGGCCTATGGGGGTGTGGTGCCGGAACTGGCCAGTCGCGCCCATATTCGCCATATTTTTCCGGTGGTGACGGAGGCGTTGCGACAATCCAACTGCACCGGGCATTCACTGGATGGCATTGCGGTCACGGCTGGTCCCGGTTTGATCGGTGGTTTGCTGGTCGGCCTTGCCGTGGCCAAAGGGATGGCCATGGCCCTGGAAAAACCGCTGATTGGCATTCATCACATGGAAGGTCATCTGATGAGTCCCTTTTTGCGGGCCGAGGGCGAGACTCCCTCCGATTGTGATTTTCCCTTTGTGGCCCTGCTGGTCTCCGGGGGACATACCTGGTTGCTGTATGCCGAACGGTTCGGGCGGTATCGTCTGCTGGGCCAGACGCGGGATGATGCGGCGGGCGAGGCCTTCGATAAGGGGGCGCGCATGTTGGGTCTACCCTACCCCGGTGGTCCGGCCATTGCCGCACTGGCGCAAGAGGGAGATCGACAGGCCGTGCGTTTTCCCCGGGCCTGGATGGATCGGGAGCGGTTTGATTTTTCCTTTTCTGGACTGAAGACGGCCCTGCGCACCCATCTGCTGACCCATCCCCTGGAGGCAGACGATCTCCAGGGCCATCGGGATGTGGCGGCCTCCTACCAGGAGGCGTTGGTGGAGGTGTTGGTGGGCAAGTCCCTGGCGGCCTGTCGTGCCGTTGGCAGTCGGCGTCTGTTGGTGGCCGGTGGGGTGGGTGCCAATCAGCGACTGCGCACGGTATTGACCCAACAGGCGGGTGCGGTGCAGGTATGGGTGCCCCCCCTCCCGTTCTGTACCGACAATGGGGCGATGATTGCCCTGGCCGGATGGCATCGTCTGCGCCTGGGTCAATGCAGCGACTGGTCTTTGAACGTTCGTCCCCGCTGGCCCATTGCCGAATTGTCGGCCTGAATCCCCATCTGCCGACCCTTTATTCCTGACCGAGGTCTGACCATGAATCCCTTGTCTTCCGTCTTGCCAACCGATGTGGCCGTCATTGGTGCCGGTTCCTGGGGTACCGCCCTGGCGGCCTTGTTGGCCACCAAGTTGCCGCGCATCACCCTCTGGTGTCTGGAGGCAGAGGTGGCGGAGGGGATCAATCGCGACCACCGCAATCCCCTTTATGTATCGGAATTTTTGTTGCCGGAAAATCTGCGGGCCGAGACCGATCTGCTCCGTGTGGCGAGCACCCACCGTGTCTTGATCCTGGTGGTCCCCACCCCCTTCACCCGTCGCGTATTGCAAACCATGGTGGGTGTCGTGGCCCCGGAGACCCTGTTTGTCTTTGCCAGCAAAGGGGTGGAGGTGGAAACCTTGACCCTGATTTCCGACATCCACGCCGAACTGTTTGGGCCGGATGGGTTGCAACGGGCCTGTTTTCTCTCTGGCCCCTCCTTTGCGCGTGAGGTATTGCAGGGATTGCCCACGGCGGTGGCGATTGCCGGACATAATGCCGATGTGGTGCATCGGATGCAGCAACTGTTTCACACCCCCTCTTTTCGAACCTACGGCAGCGCGGATGTCATTGGCGTGGAGTTGGGTGGTGCCCTGAAAAATGTGATTGCCCTGGCCTCCGGCATCAGTGACGGGCTGGGCTTTGGCAATGGTGCCCGTGCGGCCCTGCTCACCCGTGGCCTGGCGGAAATGGTGCGGCTGGGTGTTGGCATGGGTGCCCAGGCCGAGACCTTTTCCGGGCTGTCCGGCATGGGCGATCTCCTGTTGACCGCCACCTCCACCCTGTCACGCAACTATACCGTGGGTTGGCGTCTGGGCAAGGGCGAGACTTTGGAGGCCATCCAGAGCGGCACGCGGGAGGTGGCCGAAGGGGTCAAGACCACCCTCGGTGTCCGGCGTCTGGCGGAAAAAAAGGGGATCGAGATGCCCATCGCCACCGCCGTTCATGATATTCTCTACGCCAACCGGGATCCCCGTTCCGCCGTCAAGGCGTTGATGGAACGGGATTTGAAGTGGGAGTAGGCCGCGCAAGTGGCTCAACCAAGCTCATTGTCCATAAGTCCGAGAGAGGGAGAGAGGCGTTTCCAGAGAATCCGGCGGGTGTCCCCCTATCCGACGGTAAGGCGTGGGGTCTATGGTCACACATTGTCCGCAAACACGCTGTCCAGGGTTGGGGAATCCAATATGCGGCCCGCCCACTCCTCTAACAAAAGCGGTTCGGCCTTGGCAATTTTTTCACTGACCCATACTGGTACAGTGCCGAAGCGGCGTTGCAACAGGTGAGTCAGCATCTTGGCCTCACCTCCCCGATTTTCTTGCACCAAACGATGCTCAAACTTTGGCAGCGAAAAAAGCTCCTCATCGGGCGTTGCGTCCACCATCGACTCAAACCACTCCTTCCCAAGCTGCATGACGTACTCTGGTGTGATCCCTTCCATCTCTGGGTTGTTCAGGGAGCTTCTCATGATCAACCTCCATAAACCCGTTGTGATTTGATTGAAAGAGTCAGATATTTTGAATAATCCTGAATCTTTGATCGTTGCGAACGCCTTCTTTTGTTCTTCATGACGACTGGCAAAACACTTCAAGGGCGCGTTATGGGATTCATTCGACAGCTCGTTCAGAAGCACCAAGCGGATGGTATCACCCCAACGAGATTCAGTGACATAAACTCCGCTGGGCCCAACGGGTTCAAA
>CAIWLA010000025.1 GCA_903913345.1 uncultured Magnetococcales bacterium
CCAAACCCCACCAAGGGCTTCGCCCCTGGACCCCACCAGGGGACCCCTGCTGTGGGCCAACCCGATTGGACGGGTTCGGTCGAAAACGCTGGCCTGGATCCAGGATGACATCACGGTCCCCAACGGGGGGTTGATTCATAACGGCGGGATGTTGGGGCTTCGCCCCAAACCCCACCAAGGGCTTCGCCCCTGGACCCCACCAGGGGGATAATCCCCCTGGACCCCTGATCCATGCTCAATCCGATTCAAATACCGGAATCAGTATGAAAACATGTGTATGGGACAAGAACCCCGCCATGACAACCCATCCAACCCACCTGGTCAGACCACTACTTGAGCAGTTGCAGGATGAGGGAAGGCTGCTGATTCGCCTGAGCCAGGATCGCCGTCCCCGCCTGCTGCAAAATGCTGTTCTGGGTCATGTTGGCCGTCTCCGCCGCCATGTCCACATCCGTAATCCGCGACCGGGCCTGCGAGGTGTTCAAGGAAACATTGGTCAAATTGGCAATGACCGCATCAAAACGATTTTGCATGGCACCCAAAGTCGCCCGCGTGTAACTCACCGAGTTGATGGCCTTGTCAATCCGGGCAATCGCCGATTCGGCAGCCGCCTGGTTGGCAGACGCCGTGGCACCAAAACCAAAACTGTTCATGACCCCCGAATCCACCCCCAACGCGGAAGCCCGCATGTTGGTGATGGAGACCGTAATGGTCTGGTTTTCCTTGGCACCCACCTGGAAGGTCAGACCCGCCGAGGCACCGCCACTCAGCAAATTCTGGGTGTTGAACTGGGTGGTGTTGGCAATCCGGGAGATCTCAGCCACCAACTGGTTGACCTCTTTCTGCATATCATTTCTGTCGCTGGACACATTGCTGTCATTGGCCGCCTGCACCGCCAGTTCACGCATCCGCTGCAAGGCAGTGGTGGTCTCCGTCAAGGCACCCTCGCTGATTTGAACCAGCGAAATCGCATCGTTGGCATTGCGCACCGCCTGATTCAAACCATTGATCTGCGAGGTCATCCGGGATGAAATGGACAAACCCGCCGCATCATCCGCCGCGCTGTTGATGCGCAAACCGGAAGACAACCGTTTGAAACTGGTCGCCAAGGCACCCGTGCTGCGAGACAGGTTGCGCTGTGCGGTCAACGAAGAAATATTGGTGTTGAGAATAAGAGCCATCTGTACGTCCTCCGTGCTGCGAAATACCAAAAGGCATTTCGTAAAATAATCCGTCCCTGGTTGGAGGTGGGCCATTCATTCTGTTTACAGGGCCGGCCCGGCCCATCACACAAACCTGTTCCTTGTGTGTCCGTTGTTGCCAACAGTCGGGTGTTTATCCAAACACCAAACTTTAAGTCATGCAAAAAACGTAAAAGAATCTTCTCTGCCAAAATTTTGCTGGCAAATAAACTTATTTCATCGATTATGCGCAAAAACATCCTCTTCGCTGCACAACGGGCCGACCATATCAGCACCCATGCAGAAAAAATCGAAGCGTTTTTCCGTTACAAACTACAGCCAGTGAAAAGAGAGAGATGGTGGCCTTTCGGTACCCACCCACCCCGCAGAAACGAGGCATGGTGGATGTGGATGTGGGCTGACAGCGGCCCGAAGAGATGCAGTGATGATAGACATGATGATGTTACCTCCCGATACCGTCATCCCCGATGGGATGCCGTCTCATTATCCGTCCCTGGCTGGAGGTGGGTTGTTCGTTTTACAGGGCCAACCCTAACCCTGACAATCTGCCCAGGCCAGAACGCCCAACTGTTGGCGACTGGCGCAGAGAGAGATTGTGAATGGGCAACCTTCCTGGTCGCCCCCCGGTGTGTCACTCTGGCCTTCCGACCGACACACTGGATACGATGAACCGATTGCAGAGGATTGTAAACTCACAGTCCGTCACCGTATGATTAACTTATCGGCCCCCGGTCCGGTGACTTGAGAGAAAAAATGGGGCGGGCGTGATTTTTTGGGCAACCCCCCTCTTTCTTGAACCGCCCGGCACCAGCCAACCTATTGGTTTAGACTATTTTTTCTCTGCCATGGGAATGCCCAGCTCGTTGGCCAACTGCACGGCCTGCTCGTTGTCCATCTTGCTCAGAATTTTGGCCGCCACCTTCTCTTTCATCACCTTGAGCACCAGAACGGCCGTCTCCCGGTCCATGGCCTTCAAGCCGTCGGCGGCGGATTTGGTCTTCATCCCGGAGAAAATTTTGGCCAGACGGACCACATTGGCATCATCCACCACCTTTTCCTTGTCCAGACTGGTGCGGATTTCGCTCCGCAAGGCCTCCAGGGAGGCGATCCGTTTGGCCAGTTTCTCTTCCAGCCGTTTGAGATCGGCCTCACGCAGATCCAGCCACTTGGCCCGTTTTTCCAGGTCCAGGCGACGCTGTTCCAGGTTGTTCAACAAGGTGGCGGGATCCCCGATGCCAACGGCCTTGTCTTCCAGATTTTGATCTTTCTCTTTTTCTTTTCCGGGATCCCCACCCGGTTTGGCCGCCGAGGCCGCCCCAGTGGCGGCGGCCTGACTCACCACCCCAACCGGCGCACCCGGCCAACCACACCACACCATCCAGGAGATAAAAAAGGCGGCATACCGTTTGGCGACGCGATGCGACCGCCCCAACGGCAACACCGTCCGGTCATCCCTCTCATTGTGTGGCCCTCGCGGCACGAGACAAGCAGGCGCACTATTCGGTAAACCTGTCATACTGAATCTCCTTCCTGACCGAAAAATTTTGTATTTCGCATCACACCGACCATGTCCATCGTCTTTTTCTCTTGGCGTTCTGCCTGTTTCTGCTGGTGCAGTGTCTCTTTTTCCGCCAGTTTTTCCGCCTGCTGGAGCTGCGTGCGCGCCGCAAGCCAAGCCTCCCTGGCCTTTTCCAGATCCAGTTGCGCCACGACGATCATCTGCTCCAACCGTTTCCGCCGCCAGGACTGACCCCGCAAAAAGTTGTCCAGCAATCCCGGTGCCACCGGTGGCCCGGCCAGCGCGCCCTGGGCGGTCTGGTCGATGGAAAGTCGCACCAGTTCCTGTTCCTCTTTGGTCTGTTGGTCCAGCCGGACCACATCCTGTTGCAGACCGTCCAGGCGGGCGAGGACGCGGGCAAAGGCCGAGCCATTCATCTCCTCCCGAATATGGCGCAACTCGACCAAACGATTAAAACGGTTCATCCCGGCACCACCTGTTCACATTCACTCTCGCCAAAATCATGGCAATCCGTCACACTGTCCTTTGGAACATCTGGCCAGCGTCCAGCCAGGCACACCCCTCTTTTTGGCAGGATAGCATTATGAAAAATTTTTTTCCACTGCCTGTTTATTGGTTTTTGACCGGTTGGCTGATCGTGGCCCCCCTGATCAGCCCCGCTCAGGGTGCCGATCAAAAAACCATCACCCTCGTCACCGGACCGGAGACCTCCGACCTGTTGCAATCCCTGGGGGATCCCCTGCAGCGGGTGGCCGGCATCAAGTCGGGGGAGATTCACTTTCACGTGATGTTGGACAATACCCTCAATGCCATGGCGTTGCCTGGACAAAACATTATCCTGAACAGCGGTCTGCTGCTGGCAGTACACGACCGGGACGAACTGGCGGCGGTCATGGCCCATGAAATGGGCCATCTCAGTGCCGGCCATCACATCCAGTTGGAGGCCTCCATGAAGGATGCGGCCCTGCGCACCATGATCGCCTTTGCCGCCGGCATTGCGGCCGGTGTCGCCACCGGCAACAGCCAGGTGACCCAGGCCGCCATCATGGGGGGAACGGCCGCTTCCGAGCTTTCCCTGCTGGATGCCGTGCGGGAAAAAGAGACCCAGGCCGATCGACTGGCCGTCGGTTATCTCATCGCGGCCGGTTTTGACCCCCAGGGGATGGTCCGTTTCATGGAACGCCTCAATCGGGAACAACGGATCAGCACCCTGCCTCCCCCCTACCTGCTGACCCACCCACTCGGCTCCCAACGGCTGATGGAGTGTCAACAACAGATTGATACCCTGCTCACCGCAACGGCAACCTCTGGCAAGAACGCGGCACCACGACCCGATGCCTTTCGCCTGGACGAAACACGGCACCGCCAGTCCGCCGACAACGCCCTGCTGGCCCGGGTGCAGGCCGTCCTGGAGGCCGGCACCAGCGATGATCTGAACGGCGTCATGGCCCGATTCCGCCAACGCCTGGATCGGGATCCCGACAATTTTCCCGCCCGCTATGGCCTGGCCGTGGCCGAACGGTATATGGGACAATTGGAGGCCGCCACCACCGACCTGGAGATCCTTTTGAAACAACAGGCCGATGATCCCTATCTGCTGCGTGAACGGGGAATGACCCGTCTGGAGTTGGGCAAACCCGAGGCGGCTGAAAAGGATTTCCGCGCGGCGTTGGTACACCAACCGAAACGAACCAATGCCGACCTGCTCTATCGATTGGCCTTCTCCCTGAATGAACAGGAAAAACTGACCGATGCCGACCACATTCTGCGCCAGTTGACCCTGGAATATCCCCTGATCACCGATTATTTCTATCTGTTGGGCATCGTCGAAGGCAAGCAAAACCATTTGGGAGCCAGCCATCTGGCACTGGCCCGTCATGCCTATCTGACCATGGAAAAAAAGATGGCCCGCTGGCACTACAAGGAGGCCATACGCGACTTTTCCAGCAACGATACCGGCAAAAGCATTGCACGGGATGAACTGACCCGTCTGGAGCAACTGGAAAAGGCCGCACCCCGGCGGGAACAATAGACTTTTGTGTGGGCTGTTGCCCCTACCCCCCCCCATCCCGACAGGCCAAACCGCAATAGGGGCGATCGCCCTGCCAGACGACCAACTCTTGCGGAGTCAACGTGCCGCAACGACTGCACCGTGACAGGGCATGGGCCGATCCGTCCGCACGCATGGGGGGAGGGGTCGGTTGCAGCCAACGCCAGAGAAACCGGGCCACCCAGAAAACCACCCCCAACAAAAGGAAAAAACGGACCACACCCATGGAACCCTTCCCTCTCTCCTATTGTACAGCAGGATTCCGGTTTCGGGATTGATGGAACAAGGCAGAAAAATTGATGGGATCCAGCACAATAGGCTTGAAACCACCCTGCATGATCATCTCGGAGACAATCTGCCGCACATAGGGAAAAAGGATGGCGGGACATTCAATGCCGAGCATGGGAGCCACCAACTCCTGGGGCATGTTGCGCAGCAAAAAGAGGCCCGCAAAGGTCAAATCCACCAGGAACAGGGTTCGTTCACCCGCCAGCACCTTGACCGTGACATGCAGCACAGACTCAAAATGTTCCGCCCCTTTCTGAACGGTTCCGGTTTCCAGGTTGAAATCCACTTTAGGCTCCGCCGATTCCAGAAACACCTCCGGGGAATGGGGACTTTCAAATGAAAGATCCTTCAGGTAGAGCTTTTCCACATGGAAAGCGGGAGAACCGTCTGTCTGGGCAGTGGAGGCATCTGTTTCGGACACATTGGCTTCGGACATGGAAATGGCCTTATGGAGTGCGCGGCGCAGGAGAAGCCTGCGACCGCCGGTTTAAAAAATGTCACAATCCGGGAGAACCCTCGACTGGACTGGTCCCTGTCGCCCGTTTTGGCCGGCGATGCCGTTTTTTTCTGACGGGTGCCACCCCCGACTCGCCCTCCACGGGAACCGCCACGGATTCAACCCGTGCGGGCACCGGCTCCTTGTGCACAGGCGGGGATGGACGCAATCGCGTACTGCTGCCACCACCCCGCCCCCCCATCCCGGATCTCCCCCCCAACGGGCGCATGGGCAGACGAGCCGGCAGGCCACTGGTTGGCCGATGCAGGGTGGCAATCAGTTCATCGGGTGCCCAGGCGACAAAAATCTTGCCGCAATAGGCCTCGATCTCTTCCAACCGATAGGCCCCCTCTTCATCCACCAGGGAGATGGCATCGCCCTTGGCCCCGGCCCGGGCCGTTCGACCGATACGATGGAGATAATCTTCTGCATTTTCAGGGAGATCGAAGTTGATCACATGGGTCACGCCCTCAATGTGCAGACCGCGTCCCGCCACATCGGTGGCGATGAGCACCGGCAACTCACCGGCCTGGAACCGCTGCAACACCTGCAACCGTTTGGCCTGGGGGACATCGCCGGAGAGGTAGCCGCTCAGAATGCCGTTGGCTTCCAACCAGACCTGAAGGGTTTCACCCATCCGTTTGGTATTGGTAAAAATCATGATGCGCCCCACATCCCCGTTCTCCGCCTCGGCCAGATCCCGACGCAACAGCCCCACGAGCAGGCTGATCTTTTTCTTGCCCTCCGTGTGGTACAGACATTGGGTCACCTGCTGGACCGTCTTGACATCCATGGGGGTGGAGACCACCTCCGGTGAGTCCATGTACTCGTAGGAGAGTTCCTGGGCACGATAGGAAAGGGTGGCCGAGAAAAGCATGGAGAGACGTTGCCCATGGGGCGGCAGGCGACGCAAGAGGTAGCGCAGATCGACAATAAACCCCATGTCAAACAGACGGTCCGCCTCGTCAATGACCAGCGACTGCACCCGATCACAACGGTAGGATTTTTGCTTAAGGTAGTCGATCAACCGTCCCGGTGTCCCGATCAGCAGATCGACCTTCCCATCGGTCAGGGCCGTGCGCTGCTTGTCGTAGTCCACCCCGCCGTAGACGGCCAGAATGGTCAGACCCGTGAAGGCCCCCAGGGCACGGGCATCCTGCTCAATCTGGACCACCAGTTCCCGCGTCGGGGCAATGATCAGGATGCGCGGTGCACCACACGCGGAATCGGCATGGGCCGAAGGGGAGGCAGAGACAGGGGTGGCTCCCCCGCCCGTCAACACCCGGGTCATGGCCGCGATCAGGAAGGCCGCCGTCTTGCCCGTGCCCGTTTGCGCCTGCCCCGCCACATCGCGACCGGCCAAGGTCAAGGGCAGCGTCAGGGCCTGAATCGGTGTACAGTCGGTAAATCCGCACGCCCGGATGCCGAGCATGACCGCCTCGGGAATGGCCAGATCGGAAAATTTCATCAAGAGGCAACAGCCAGAGCCAAACCCTTCACCTTGGCGTTCAGGCGTTGGGTATGGCGAGCGGCGGCGTTATCGTGGATAATCCCCTTCCGGGCCGTCACGGCCAGGACCGAGGTGGCCTGGCGCAAGGCCTCCTGCGCACCCGGCAGATCCTTGGCCTCCACCGCTGTCAGCACCTTTTTGTAGAAGGTGCGCATGCGGGCCTTGGCACTCCGGTTGCGGCTTTTGCGTTTTTCTGACCATTCGACATCCTGGAGGGATGATTTAATATTTGCCACAGAACAAAAACTCCTTATGCTGAATTTTTTGATGGCGCGGTGCCGTCCGGTTGCCCCATGGTAAGACCGTTTATTGCGCCGCGTTGGGTGATCCTTTCAGGATACCAAATTTATTCGTTCATCTCAACCCATCCAAGTCAAGAGTCAAAGGTTTTTTTATCCATGTCACCAGAATCCGCTATCGTACCCCCCACGCCCGTTCAAAGCCGCCGCCGCCTGATGCGGGCCATGGGCACCATCAGCTTTTTTACGCTGCTCTCCCGCATCATGGGTTTCATCCGGGATATGGTCCTCGCCCACAGCTTTGGGGCCGGCATGGGGGCCGATGCCTTTTTTGTGGCCTTCAAGCTGCCCAACTTTTTGCGTCGTCTGTTTGCCGAAGGGGCCTTCAACACGGC
The DNA here is from genome assembly GCA_903913345.1 of uncultured Magnetococcales bacterium. GTDB lineage: Bacteria > Pseudomonadota > Magnetococcia > Magnetococcales > Magnetaquicoccaceae > Magnetaquicoccus. The sequence goes on from CAIWLA010000025.1 coordinate 7,700, forward strand.
CTTCATCCCGGTTTTCAGTGACTATGTGGTCCGTGGCGATCCGCCATCCACCCGCGAGGCCGCCCAGGCCGTCTTTACCATGCTGACCACCATTCTGCTCGTGGTGGTGCTCCTCGGCCAACTGTTCATGCCCTTCGTGGTCTATATCGCCGCCCCCGGTTTTGCCGACCAGCCCGACAAGTTTCAGTTGACGATTGAACTGACCCGTGTCACCTTTCCCTATATACTGTTCATCTCACTGGTCGCGCTGGCGGGCGGCATTCTCAACAGTTTTCACCATTTTGCCCTGCCAGCCGTCAATCCGTTGCTGCTCAACCTCTCCCTGATTTTTGGTGCCCTGGTGTTGGCTCCCCACCTGGAGCAACCGATCATGGGGCTGGCCATCGGCGTCTTCCTGGGGGGAGCTGTCCAGTTGGCCCTGTTGCTGCCGGCACTGACACGGATTGGCATTCCCTTGCGTTTTCACCGGCGTTTTCTCTCCCGAACCAATCGGCATCCGGCCATTCAGCGGGTTTTTACCCTGATGGGGCCTTCCGTCCTGGGGGTTTCCGTGGCCCAGATCAATCTGCTGGTGGATCTGTTTATCGCCTCCTGGCTGCCCGTTGGCTCCATCTCCTACCTGTACTATGCCGACCGACTGGTGGAATTTCCCCTGGGACTGATTGGCATTGCCATGGGCACCGCCATTCTGCCCAGTTTTTCGGCGCGGGTTGCCCACAACGATCTGGACGGTCTGCGTCACGATCTGGATTTTGCCTTGCGCCTTGTATTGCTCATCAATATTCCCGCCACGGCCGGACTGGTGGTCTTGCGGGAGCCTATCCTCGCCCTGCTCTTTGAACGGGGTGCCTTCGACCCGGAAACCACCCGACTCACAGCACAGGCCCTGTTGGCCTATGGCCTGGGATTGAGTGCCTTTTCCGCTATCAAGGTGGCCGCCCCCGTCTTTTATGCCCTCAAGGATACCCGCACGCCGGTACGGATTGCCGTGGTGTGCATGATCTCCAATATTGTCATCAGTCTGTTGCTCATCTCCTCCCTGCGCCACGCCGGTCTCGCCCTCTCCACCACCTTGTCCGCCTTTCTGAATGCCGGACTGCTGTTTTATCATCTGCGCGAGAAGATTGGCTATCGACCGGGATGGCCATTGCTCACCCTGTTGATCAAGACCGGTGTGGCCACGGGTGTCATGGTGCTGTTCCTGCTCTGGAGTCGCGAAACCTTTTGGCCAGCGGCCACCACCACCAAAGAGATGGCCTTGGTCCTGTTGCCCATCCTGCTGGCCAGCCTGCCGCTGTTTGTCGCCACCACCTGGATATTGGGCATGGAGGAACCCCGCGCCCTGTGGCGCAACCTGCGCAAATGACTTGCCATTTGAAAAAAATGGGGGCAAAATGGCGGGGATCGGTGGGTAAACCTGTCAGTATGGGAAAAAACAAAACCGGTGGAAAAGACAACACACGCCGTGCAGACAGCCGGCAATCTTCTGGCGGATGAACGGGAATATGCCCGATATCTCATTGATATTGCGGCAGACATGATCGTGTCGGTGGATGCGGAACGCCGGATCAAACTGTTCAACAAGACCGCAGAAACGGTGTATGGCTATACGGCGGACGAGATGGTCGGTCAGCCCATCACGGCGATGTACGACAACCCGGAAGAGTACAAGGCGATCGGGGAACAGATGCGCAGGGATGGCCGCTTTGTCGGCGAGATTGTCGGACGCAAAAAAAACGGCGATCGTTTCCCGGTTTTTGTCACAGCGGTTTTGCTGCACAACACCGAAGGGGTGGTGATCGGTTCGGTGGGTTATTCCCGCGATCTCACGGCAGACAAAAAGGCGGCGGCGGTCGAGCGGGAGTATATTGCCATGCTCGGTGAGGAAAAATTAAAGAAAGAGGTGGAACACATCACCCGTCATGACATGAAATCACCTCTGAGCAGCGTGATCGGTTTTGCCGATCTGCTCCTGGGCGATGAAACCCTCGCCGAAGAGCACAAACAATTGATCCGCATTATTTACAATTCCGGTGTGAAGGCCCTGCGCATGGTCAACCTTTCCCTGGATTTGTTGAAGATAGAGCGGGGTGTCTATCCGTTGGACCCCCAGAGTGTCCGTCTGGTGCCCATTTTTCTGGACATGCAGAACGACAACCTCTCCCTGTTACGCTCCAAGAGGCTGTCGGTGGTTTTTTTGATCCAGACGATTCCGCACAATGCCGAACAATTGCAGGCGCAGAGTGGACGATTGGTCGTGTTGGGCGAAGAGATCATGTGTTATAACATCTTCGCCAATTTGTTCAAGAATGCCGTCGAGGCCGCACCGCCCGGCACGCCGATCACCATCCGGGTGGAGTGCCCACCCGACCCTGGCCATATCACCATCGCCATTCATAATGCCGGGGCCGTTCCGGTCGAGATACGCGACCATTTTTTTGAAAAATATGCCACGGCCAGCAAAAAGGGGGGGACCGGTCTGGGCACCTACTCCGCACAACGGCTGACCGAGACGCTGGGTGGCCGCATCACCATGGAGACCGCCGAGGCCACAGGGACCACCGTGACGGTTACCCTGCCCAGGGCCTCCCCCGGTTCAACCGGGGCACGCCCATGGTCCACCCCTTTAGGAGCCTAGCAAAAATAACTTGGACATCTTGCTTGTCTTTTGGTCCGCCCGCGTCGTTGCAAAAAGGATTACATACTGATAGTATGCGCGCCTTTTTGCGCCTAGCGGGCGAACCAAAATCCGGCGCAATCTGCACAAGTTATTTTTGCCAGGCTCCTTATCCCCGTAGCAACTCCGGGAGGGGAAAGACGAGATTTTCTTCGCTCACCGAAAGAAATTCCATCTGCTCAACGGGTTCGGACTGGATGATCCCACCGGGGCAAAGGGCCGTCAGCAGTTCATCGATCAGGACTTCCGGTGCCGAAGCCCCGGCGGTAATACCGAGGCAGCGCACACCGTCCAGCCATTTGGGTTGTACATCCCGAACCGATTCAATCAGATGGGCGGTCACCCCGACCCGCAAAGCCACCTCCCGCAACCGATTGGAGTTGCTGCTGTTGGGGGCACCCAGCACCAGAATCAGGTCGCACGATTGGGCCAACGCCTTGACGGCGTTTTGCCGATTCTGGGTGGCATAGCAGATGTCTTCCCGCGATGGACCCACAATATCGGGAAATCGTTGTTGCAGGGCCGCGACAATATGGGCGGTTTCGTCCAGCGAGAGGGTGGTCTGGGTGATGTAGGCGATGCGCGAACCACCGGACGGGGCGTGGTCCGGCAGACCGGCCACATCGGCCACCTGGGAGACCACCTCCATGTGACCGGGTGGCAACTGTCCCACGGTGCCATCCACTTCGGGATGACCGGGGTGGCCGATCAGGATCACCCGATGTCCCGTGCGGTCCAATCGATCCGCCTCCCGATGGACCTTGCTCACCAGGGGACAGGTGGCGTCCAGCACCCGGAAATCCCGTGCCTTGCCCTCCTCCACCACCGCCTTGGCCACGCCGTGGGCGGAAAAGATGACGGTGGCCCCGTCCGGAACCTCTTGCAATTCATGGACAAAGACCGCCCCTTTGCG
>CAIWLA010000026.1 GCA_903913345.1 uncultured Magnetococcales bacterium
AGGAGATTATACGCCGATATGATGCCGGTGACTCGGTCCGGGTGCTGGCCCGTGAGTTTGAACTGACCGACCGGCAGATTTACAACATTCTGGGCAAACCGGCATAATGCGCGCATCCCGTCTATACATCTGTGGGATCGCAGATAAGGTGCAGAGATTCCTTGAGACAATCATCTTGCTGGCGGCGGTCTTTTACTCTTTCTGCCTGGGGTAACCATGTGCGTGGATTGTTGTCTGTTGCCGGGTGGATAAAATGAAACCCTGCGTCAGTAGCAACAAACGTATACCCAGAACTTAATATGGTTTGCTGGATACGGCAAGAGCCGTACCGCGAAATGGTGGGCGATGCGCAAGGAGGTGGATGCCATCTTTCTGACCGGTCGCCAGTCCTGGACGCCGCATTGGGCGTTGACGGACCTGGTCTCCGCGTTGGGCGAGATCCCGGATCGGACCAACGAGCGGTTGTATGGCGCGGGACAACTCGACCAGTCTGCGCGCCAGGGCGTGGAAGGTTTTGCGGATGGAAGGGGGCAAGTCAACCTTGGGGAACATCCTGAACCTGGTCCTGGAGGGCGAGGAAAAATCTCCGGGAACCAATCTGTTGACCTATTTCAACGCCCTGTGCAAGGCCGGTATCCAGCCGTCGCCCTGCGTCGGGCCACGCGGGAGATCCTGGCCATGGCCAGAACGGCGCGCCAGGAAGGGGTTCTGGTCTCGACGGTTTATGATGCGCTGGCCCTGCGCTATCAGGGCCGCATCATCAACGAAGCCATCAACAATCTGAACCTTTCCAGACGGATTGTGCGCTTTTCCAACTGCCGGGTGAATGGCGTGTCACAACCGGCCCGGCTGTTTTTGCCGGAATTTTATTGATCAAACCCTTTTACATACATTGGAGCAACTAATGGCCACACCCAGACAAAGAGCAAAATCCGAAGCATTGCCGTTCCCGGTCCCCCAATCCAAAGACGATGTCGATCGGGCGATTGCCCGGATCGGCACGTTGCAGCGGGAGCGGATCCGTATCTTCCCGTTCGCAGGCGGAAGTCCATGAACACATGTTTAACCAGGTGGTGCAATCCGATGGCTATTTGATTGCCTCCTCGTTCAACCGTAGCGTGGCCACCTGGCTGACGAAATGGAACTTTCCCGGCGCGGTGCCGCCCCGACTGCTTTTTGTAACCGATGAACCCACCGACCTGAATGGCCAGGCGGCGCGGGAAAAACTCATCTACGAGACAACCGGCCTGTGTCCCACTCTGGAGCGCATTGAGACCATATACGGGGCGGGGTGGGCGGTGCGGGCAGTCCAATCGGCGGCATCTCCCACGATTCCTGTGCCGTCCGCAATCCCGGCACCACCGGGAGAAGGGGCACAATTCGCCGAAGCAAACGGTTTTTCCGCGCAGCATGCGGTAGACGCCGTGCCCGCCCCGGACCAGCAATTCCAGGCTATTGTCGAGGCCATGATCCAACCGATCCTGGCGCGTATGAAAGAGGGCATCACCCCGGAAGAGTTATTGAATTTCCTGGGCGAGAGCTACCCGAAAATGCACTATCAGCAACTGACTGAGATACTGGACCGGTTGATGTTTGCGGGCAACGCCTGGGGGCGGATTGATGGCCACTCCTGATACCTCGTTGTCGTTTCTGGTCGATCTGCCGCCTGAAAAGGCGATGCAATATCTGACCGACAAAGGCAATCATCTCGCCTGGGACTGGCAGAACACCAGGCCTGACCTGCACGCTCGGTCGTTCACGGTGGCCAAGGTGGCCAGCCTGGATATTTTGGCCGATATTCGGCAGGCCGTGCAGAAGTCCCTCGACGAGGGACAGACGCAACGTATGTTTGACAAGGATTTGATCCCGATTTTGCAGGCAAAAGGCTGGTGGGGTCAGAAGATGGTGGAAAATCCCGATGGCGAGCAACAACTGGTCCAGTTGGGCAGTTTGCGCCGTCTGGAGACCATCTACCGCACCAATCTGCAAACCGCCTATATGGCGGGCCGCTACCAACAGATGATGGAGTATTCATCCTCCCGGCCTTATTGGCAATATGTGGCGGTGATGGACGGCCGCACGCGCCCGGCCCATTCCGCGCTGAATGGAACGGTTTTTCGGTGCGACGACCCGATCTGGAATCACATTTTCCCACCCAACGGGTTCCGGTGCCGCTGCCGGGTCACCTCGTTGTCGGAGTCTGCGCTGCAAAAAGAGGGGTTGGAAGTGATCGACTCCAAGGATTACGTCACCAAGCTGCCGACCGAGCCAGGTGATTGTATTTCTCCATCTGTCTCGCTCAAAATACCCGGTATGGATCAACCGTTTGTCCCGGATCCAGGTTGGGATCACAACCCCGGCAAGTCCTGGGGAAGGTGGGATAAGGCGGGTTTGTTGCCGGATTGCCAGGAAGAAACGGTTTTTGCCGAATCGGGTGGCTCCTGCCTGCCATTATTGCCGCGACAAAAGACCTGGCAGGATTATGGTCGCCCGGATTTGCGCGATGTGGGCAACGATTCGCGCCTGCCTGCGCCGCTTTTGCTGAATCCGGGCAAGGATGCCGCCGAGGCGTTATCGATCCTACAGGATGCCCTGGGAGTGAATGCGGCCAACCCCATGCGGATAGTCAGCACCCCAGTGGATCCGGTGGCCATCCGGGCTGAATTCTTGCCACATTTGGTGGAAAAGCGGGAGCAAAGCCGGGAAATTTTTGCCAACTATGTCATTCCAACCCTGGAAAATCCCTATGAGATATGGCTGACAGCGTATGCAGACGGACTCAGAAAACGCTATATCGGCCTGTTTCAGGATCAGCGGGATATGCTGTCGGTGGTACGGGAAAACCAGGATGGCAGTTTGCTATGGAATGTCATACGGATGCGGGATGTTGATTTGAACAGACAACGCACAGGTGGTTTGATTTGGAAAAAATGATCGGGGGTTAGGTGCGCCCGGCAGGTGCGGACCCGCCGGCACAGGAGGACCAAGGTACACGCGCCGCTTCGCAACCTTGTATCCCGCCCCGATCAAGGAAAAGTGTAGCACAAACCGGCTGGAGAGCAACAAAAATGTGTGCAGATTTGGTCACCATCACCATCGACGAACGCCAGATCAGTGACATCCTGGACTGCCTGATCGACAAGGGAAAGGATTTATCCAATCCATTCAAGGCGATTGCCGGGGTGATGGAACACGCTGTGGAGAAAAATTTTGCCCAGGGTGGTCGACCCTCCTGGTTGCCCTTGGCCGCCTCCACGATCGCCGCACGGCAACGGAAGCACCCAGGCAAGGCCATTAAAATTTTGCAGGATTCAGGCGGGTTGGCCGGCTCCATCACCTCCCGATCGGATACCTACCATGCGGCCGTCGGCACCAACCTCATCTATGCAAAGATCCAGCAGTTCGGTGGGGACGCCGGTCGGCACCACGCCGCCAAAATCCCCGCCCGTCCCTACCTGCGTCTGGAGGATGACGACAAGGAGGAAATCATTGATATTCTGGCAAAG
>CAIWLA010000027.1 GCA_903913345.1 uncultured Magnetococcales bacterium
CTGGTGCGTCTCTGCGTGGATCGAGGCTGTACCCTGGCCCGGTTGCCCCTGGAAGAGATGCAGCGGGTGGATGGACGGATCGGGGCCGATGTGCACGCGGTATTGACGGTCCAAGCCTCGGTCAAGGCGCGGCATTCGTTGGGGGGGACGGCGTTCGAGACGGTGCGCCGGGAAATAGCCCGGATCGAGGCAGAAATTCTCCTGGAAATATGATCTTTTCAATAAAAACCCGGCCGGTGCGTCGGGACGATTTGCCCCCCTGTCGCCACGACGATTGCCCAACCTGGACGCAAGTAAGACTGTCATTTTAGCCAGCGTTATGCTATGATCCGTTACAGGATCCCCCATTGAATGGCAGACGAGGTTATGGTGGTCAGTAACCCTTTTTACAGTGATGGCACCCCCGGCCCCTCGCCTGTCCGTGTGCCAAGGTCGTTCTTTTTGGATCCGGTCACCGTTGCGGATACGATGGCGTTGGGTCGTTTGCCCGGTTCGAAATTTCTTTTATCATTTTTTGCGAATAACTTGTTTGTTTTCCGTGTCGAGGGGTGGCGGCGATTTTGCTGTATTCTATTATTGTTGGGTATTGCATGGCCCGGAATGGGGGGATCGGGTCTCCTCTTTGCCGATGATAAAAATCAAGTGGGTGGTCAGGAGTCTCCTCCTTCTGGCATCGCGCCCTGGCTGTATCATGCGGCGATGGGGGGCAATGCGCAGGCCCAGACGATGCTGGGCCATTTGTATCGGGAGGGAAATGGGGTACCGAAAGACTATGCCGAGGCTCGGCGTTGGTATCGCAAGGCGGCTGAGCAGGGGGAGCCATCGGCCCAAAGCAGCCTGGGTCGTTTGTATGCCAACGGCGAAGGGGTGCTGCAAGATTATGAGGAGATGCTGAAATGGTATCGCAAGGCGGCCGATCAGAACGATCTCTTTGCGATCAAGGTTTTGGGTGACCTGTACGCCCGTGGTGAGGGGGTGGCTCAGGATGATTGGATTGCAGGGCAGTGGTATCGCAAAGCGGCGGAACAGGGGGATGCCACGGCGCAATGGCTTCTGGGGAGCTTCTATGCCGAGGGAAAAGGGGTTCCGAAGGATGACGGGCGGGCGAGGACGTGGTTGCGCAAGGCAGCGGAGCAGGGGATAGGCGAGGCCCAATATCAACTGGGTCACTGGTATGCAGAGGGTGAACGGGTTGCCCAGGACGATACGGAGGCAGAGCGTTGGTTGCGCAAGGCGGCCATGCAGGGTGAGGCGAGGGCACAGTATGAACTGGGCCTTCTGTACAGAGAGGGCAAAGGGGTGGCCCAGGATGGCAAGGAGGCGGTGAACTGGATCCGCAAGGCGGCGGAACAGGGGGAAGGTCGCGCCGAATGTGCCCTGGGACGTTTGTATGAACGGGGCAGCGAGTGGGTGGCGCAGGACCAGAAAGAGGCCATCAAGTGGTATCAGTCGGCGGCAGACCAGAACAATGCGACCGCGCAATTTTACCTGGGGCGGATCTATGCCAAAGGGCAGGGTGTCTCGCAAAATGTTTTCAAGGCGGTCGGATACTATCGCAAGGCGGCGGAGCAGGGTGAGAAGGAGGCCGAGTTGCAGTTGGGCCATCTCTATTTTGTGGGCCAGGGGGTGACCCAGGATTATGCGGAGGCCGTTTCCTGGTATCACAAGGCGGCGGAACAGGGCGAGGTGGAGGCCCAGTTCAAGCTGGGCGGTCTCTATCGCGAGGGTCTGTTGGTGGCCAAGGATTTCAAAAAGGCGGCGGTCTGGTTGCGCAAGGCGGCAGAGCAGGGCAAAATGGAGGCTCAATACGCCCTGGGCGAGATGTATGTCGAAGGCCAGGGAGTGACACAGGACGACAAGGAGGCGGAAAAGTGGTATCTCCAGTCGGCGGAGCAGGGCAATGTGGCGGCCCAGTATTGGCTGGGTATACGGTATGCCGAGGGTCGTCAGGTGCCAAAGGATGAGGGAGAGGCGGAAAAATGGTTGCGCAAGGCCGCCGAGCAGGGGGATGCCAAGGCACAGCAGACACTGGACGATCTGCATTCCGATAAAAAGGGGGTGACAGCGGACGACAAAGGCTCATTGGCCTGGTATCGCGCCGCAGCGGAAAGCGGGGATATGAAGGCCCAATATTTCCTGGGCCATTTGTACACCACAGGCAAGGGGGGTGTTCCACCGGATGGCAAGGAGGCATTGAAATGGTATCGCAAGGCCGCCGAACAGGGCAACGCCTGTGCGCAGTTTTTCCTGGGTTGTGCCTATATCAAGGGCGATCATGTCACCCAGGACGACAAGGAGGCCCTCTCCTGGTATCTCAAGGCGGCCGAGCAGGGGCGATCCGCTGCCCAGTATAATCTGGGCTGGTTGTATTCCAAAGGGGGGGATGTGGAGCGGAACATGGCCGAGGCGGTCAAATGGTATCGCAAATCGGCCGAACAGGGGGATCTGGACGCCCAGTATGCCCTGGCTGGTTTATACAGTGGAAACAATGGGATACAACGGGATGACAAGGAGGTGATCCACTGGTTGCGCCAGGCGGCCAGGCAGGGTCATGCCCAGGCCCAGTTTGATCTGGGGATGGCCTGCGTCAAAGGCCAGGGGGTGCCAAAGGATGTGGTGACTGCGCACATGTGGTTCAATCTGGCGGCGGCCCAGGGGGTGGCGGCGGCGATGGAAAAACGCACGGAGATGACAAAAAAGATGACCCCGGAGCAGATTGCAACGGCACAACGTCTGGCCCGCGAATGGGATGGGGTACGCCCAACACCGCAGGAATGATGGCGGGATGACAGGATGAGAACGCGCTACAAAGTATTGATAACGCTTTTATTTTTATTAGCTCTCCCCAACCTGGGATATCTTTCCATGGTGATGATGGCTGTCCCGGAATGGGCCTTTTTTTCCAAAGGCAAGCCGGCGGCTCCCTTGGCGGTGGAGTCGGTGCCATCCGTCAAGGATGCCAACGGTATCGAATTTGTATGGATTCCGCCGGGTCGTTTTAAAATGGGGACGCCGTTTGGAGCGGATGTCAATCAGGATGAGATGCCTCAGCATATGGTGACGATCAGTCGGCCCTTTTATCTGGGTCGGTATGAGGTGACCCAGGCGCAGTGGGAGGGGTTGATGGGGAACAATCCCAGCGAGTTCAAGGGGGCGGATCGTCCGGTGGAGAGTGTGAGTTGGGAGGAGGTACAGCTTTTTCTGAGCAAACTCAATGGCAAGGTGGGGGCGGAGATCTATCGCCTGCCCACGGAGGCCGAATGGGAGTATGCGGCGCGGGCGGGCACGGAGACGGTGCGCTATTGGGGGGATGGTTCGGAAGAGATGGATCAATATGCCTGGTATGGGGACAATGCCGGGAAAAGGAGCCATCCGGTTGGGCAGCTCAAGCCGAATGGCTGGGGTTTGTACGACATGTTGGGCAATGTCTGGGAGTGGTGTCAGGACTGGTATGGCACATCATATGCGGATCTCCCGGTGACGGATCCTCAGGGGCCAGCGGAGGGGTCGGGTCGGGTGATTCGGGGGGGTGGGTGGAACGGTTATGCCAGTCATCTGCGGGCTGCGTATCGTTTTGAGTTGAACCCGGCCCATCGGCGGCGCAATCTGGGGGTGCGTTTGCTTATGGAAAAGCGGTAAGCAACACCACCGCCTGGGCAGCGACCCCCTCGTTGCGTCCGGTAAAACCCAGCCCCTCTGTGGTGGTGGCCTTGATATTGACCTGTTCCGGGGCGATTTTCAGGAGGCGGGCAATCTCCTGACGCATGGCGGGCATGTAGGGGGCCAGTTTGGGCTTCTGGCAGATGACGGTGGCATCCAGGTTGACCACGGTCCAGTGGTGGGTATGCAGGGTTTCCTGAACGGATTTCAGGAGTTCCCGACTGTCAATGCCCCGATAGGTCGGGTCGGTATCGGGAAAATGGTGACCGATATCGCCCAGTCCGGCCCCGCCCAGCAGGGCATCCATGATGGCGTGGAGCAGCACATCGGCATCGGAATGACCGAGCAGTCCCTGTTCATGCGGGATCGCCACCCCGCCCAGAAACAGGGGGCGTCCTGTGCTCCAGCGATGGACATCCACGCCTTGTCCTATTCTCATGTTCGATTTTTCCCCTTGCAGTTGCCATGCGGCCCAGGTTTGATCCACGGGGTGGGTGATTTTAATATTGTGGGCACCGCCTGGCACCACCCATACCGGGTGGGAGAGGCGTTCGACGAGGGAGGCATCGTCGGTGCCGATAAAGTGGTCGTCCGCCGCCTGTTGGTGGGCCTCCCGGATCAACCGGAAGCGGAACAGTTGCGGTGTCTGCACGAAACAGATACTGTCTCGGTTCAGGGTGGTGACGATTTGCCCGTGGGGATCGACCTGTTTGACGGTATCGCTGGCGGTGAGGGCGGGAATAATGGCGTCTCCCCGGTTTCTGGCCTCCAGCAAACGGTCCAGCAACGCCCCATCCACCAGGGGTCTGGCCCCATCGTGGATGCCGATCCAGGCGTCATCCGCCAGGGCAAGGGTGCGGAGGGCGTTGAAGACCGAGTGTTGCCGCTGGCGGCCACCCAGGACCGGAGCGGCGACCTTGGGCAGATCGGTCAGCAGGGGTTGCATGAGTCGTTGCCAAAGATCCTCCCCATCGGGGGCGATGACTGGTATGATTTTATCAATCTGCGCATGGTGATGCAATCGGCTCAGGGTGTGCCAGAGCAGGGGACGGTTGCCCAGGGGCAGATACTGTTTGGGCAGGGGACCGCCAAAGCGTTCTCCCCGGCCTGCGGCCAGGACGATCATGGTGCAATTCGACATGGTTTTTATCCTTGGTCTGCCAAAAAAACCGTTTCCAACCCAGGGTGGGGCAACCGGAGGGCTGGAAGGCGGGTGCCCCTATCCTGGTCGCCCTTTTTAACACGTGACACGCAGGCTGGCGACATAAAAAATGAACGGTCACGATCACTCATGAGAGGGTTCAACGGAGCCTGGGAATGACGGATTTTTTCTTTTTGGGAGCAGTTGGCACCTATGCGGTGGCGGCGGTGTGGATCACCTTCAACCATTTGCGGGGCATACGGCCATCGGTGTGGAGTTGGTGGTTGATCCTGGTGGGTTGGTTGGCACAGTCGATCCCTCTGGTCCGTCTCCTGGTGGCGGAACATGGGGCGTTGGCGGTCAACCTGAGTGGTTCCCTGGAGTTGTCGGCCTTGACCCTGGGGGGTATTTATCTCCTTTGGTGGCGTCTTCGCCGGCAGGAGGCCCGCACGGTGGGGGTCTTGCTGTTGCCTTTGATGGTGCTCACCCTGACCGGTTCCCGTCTGCTGCCCGTGGCCCATCCGGATTTGCGGGTCATGACCGATCCCGTTTTGTTGAGTCATTTGGTCCTTTCCCTGCTGGCCTACGCCCTGTTCAGCATTGCCGCCATTCTGGCGTTGATGGACGCCTTTCAGGAGCGTGCCCTGCGGACCAAACATTTTGGGGAGTTGTTTGCTTCGCTGCCCCCGTTGGATGCCTTGGAGGAGACGTTGTTTCTCATGGTAACCATGGGTTTTGTCCTGTTGACGGCCAGCATGTTGACCGGGGGTTGGTATGCCTATACGGAACGGGGAACCGCGTTGGCCCTCACCCACAAACAGGTATTCACCTGGGCAACCTGGCTGGTGTTTGGTGCCCTGCTGTTGGGACGGCATTTCCAGGGCTGGCGTGGACGGCGGGCGGTACGGTTTACCCTGTGGGGCTATCTTTTCCTGGCACTGGCCTTTCTGGGGGTCAAATTTGTGACGGAGATTGTGTTGGGGCGATAGGGGCAAAACGGGGGAGAGGATCAATAATTTTTTTATTTAGTGCCTGACAGAAAAAGCCGATTTTCCCCAAACCCCCGATCCAAAAACACACCAAGTGATAAAAAATTCAGTGTAAAACATATTCGAAAGTTA
>CAIWLA010000028.1 GCA_903913345.1 uncultured Magnetococcales bacterium
GTGAGTTATGGCAGGGCGATGCCAATACCGAAGGATTCGGGCAGAAACTTTCCCGAAGTGGGGCATGGTCATCCTACAACATCTTCGATAAGCATGTTTTGATGAACGAACTACGCACCGAAAGAGAGGGCGCAGCGGGTGGCAAGGCGGACTATTGGGATGAGCAGATCAAGAAGTTCAGTGGTCTTGATTATGTTGATCTTTATCATTCCCCCCAGGGTAATACCATTCTCGCCAATGTCTTTGGTGAAGAGATCAAGAATCACAATATTGGAAAAACGGGTGATGATGTTGTGGGAGCCAGGCTGCAGGGAATCGCCCAGGCTCTCGCCAATCCCATCAACCAGGAGCGCACACAAGACCTGTTCAATAGTGAAGGGGAGAGAAACACCTTTACTGATTTTGTGCAGAATCAGAAGGCGCATGACAGCGGAAACGACTCTCAACTTGCATCCATGCTGGCGGTGATGGGGTCAAATCGCGTCAAGGGTGCTGATGAAAACATGGATCGCAATATCCAGATGATGAACAGCGCGAGAGCTTTTGGCAGAAAGGGATTCTATGCCGCTCCTCCGCCCCCTCCAGTGCAGCCTCCTGTTACGCCACCTGCCTCCAAAGACCCGAATGACATTTCCAACTTCTTCGGTCTGAACGATGATGAAAAGAAAACAGTTCGTTCCTCCTGGTTAAATATTGATACAAAGAAATTACTAGCCGGGGATAAGAAGGAACTGGCCAAGGTTGCCATGAACCGGGCCGGGGAAATCCTGGCCAAGAAAAATGAATTCCTGACCGGGAAGAAAGATCAGGGACTTGTCACGAGAGAAGCCATTGGTGGGCAGATGGCCCATATTGGAACTCAGGCCAATCTTCAAGCCGCCTTTCCCAATATGCAAGTTGAGCGAAACGCAAAATTCACCACAAAAGATGGCGTTACTGTTTCCGCAACCAGTGATATGTATCTCGAAGGGGAGAAGGATGCACAAGGCAATCCGATCAAGCCTGCCTGGGACATCAAGCCATTTTACGCGGATGCCCAAAAATACGTTCACCAACTGACCGCCAATGTCAGAGCACATGGTTTTACCTCAATGGGCGTTTTATCGTACAACGGCGCGGATAGAAAAGACCTGCCTGGTATTGGCGGAATCATCCAGAAGCTTACTTCCGGATTTGTGGGTGGGGACAGGGGCAGAAACGTGATCCCCGAAAGTGACGATGAAAACGATAAACAGATCAAGATCGTGCATGAGTTCACGCGCAATAATCCGGAGATTGAAGCCCAGGCGCAGGAAATTGCCAGGAAGGTGGATGCTGGACAGACCAAGAATCTAAAGACGACCGGCAGTCTCACGTCCGCGCCCACCTTTACCTCTGCCATCAATGAAGCTGCGCAGATCATTGATCAGGGCGGCTGGAAGGTTCCTGGCCAACCCATCAATGCCAATGCCAATAATTCCGCTTTTCAAGCTCCACCGATGCAGCCTGCCCCCGCGCTCGCGCCAGCAGGTCAGACTCCGTCACCGGCAGGTCAGGCTCCTTCTCCGGTAGGTTATAACGGCGCGGCATTTCCTCCCTCAAGGGAGCAGGTGGAAGCGGCGCAAACATCGATGTATAAGATAAATGACTTACTTCAGGAGGCCAAACCATTCCTGGATACTGTTCACATTCCGGTAGGGGCAACCGGAGATCCAAGCATCTTATTTTCCAAAGCTTTGAATGAAGCGGTTGGGAACTACGATCTTTCCAGTAACGCGAACAGGACTGCCGCTAGAGCCGCTGTTGAAGCCGGTAAAGAGATGAAGTCACTGGTTCGAACCAGGAGCTCAGTGATCTCCGAGGCTGTGGATGGAATGCCTTTGGGTGTGTACAGCAATATCTACAACTCTGGACTCAGAGAATCACTTTGGAGGCCATCTACTGCGCATCCAACCGATGTTGCTCTGCAAACACTGGCCAGCAAGATGGGCAAGAGTCCGATGGAAATTATGCAGCGAGAAATGAGAAGAAAGGAATTCGCGCCTTTCTTTGCCCAACTGCACATCGCTGATTTGCGAAATGAAATTAAGGGATTTTCGGACCCGAATGATAGGAAAGAATTTCTTCTGAATATTTCGCAAAATATGGGAAGTTCACCCCATGCCCAGGCGCTAAAAGACATGTACGGCAGCTACACCGAGATGAACAAGGCGGTTACTGAAAACGCCGATCTGGAACTCGACCCATTACAGAAGGCTATGTCGCTTGTCATGGGGGAACCGTCCTTCAATAATGCTATGAAAAATCCATCCACCACAGCCGGTGGATATACGGATAATCTGAAGAGCGCCTTTGATAATTCAAGAAAGATGAAAGAAAACGAAGTTCCCGGTTCTGCGGGATATAACTTCTTTCTCGCATCCGAGAAATATGCTCTCGCCCAGGCCAAGCAGAATAACGCTGTTGCGCAATTGGATATATTCAAGAAAACTACTCACGAAAATACAACACCTGACTTCTTCAACAACCAGGTGCGTAAGCATGAAGAGATGATTGCGCAGCGCACCACCGGGGTTCAGCAAGCCAGAAAGACTCTTGAGAAGGCCAGTGACACTCTTTATATGCAGGGTGAACCGGCCATGTATCACTTCCGCGAGGCGACTTCTGCCCCTGAATTCAACACTCTTCTGGATAACTTTAAGAATGCCAAAGGCAGTTACAACGAAAGGCTGAAGTCTGCTCTCTCCCAGGATAAAGATGGTACTGGAAAAGCATGGCTTGAGAAGGCTTTCAACACCTATAAGCACATCGACTCAACCAACAAGCTGGAATTCAAGCAGACTGATGTCATGTCGATGCTGCGGACTGTTGATACCCTGAAAGACTTTGGGGAAGATATTTTCGGTAAGGATAAAACCGAGAAACCGGAAGGTATCTTTACCGCATCTAAAAAGTTCGATCAGTATATGGGTATGGTTAGTGACGCAAGAAAGAGAATGAACTCGTTTGCCGAGGGTACAC
>CAIWLA010000029.1 GCA_903913345.1 uncultured Magnetococcales bacterium
CCTGGCGGCAGAAGGGCTGAAAGGTGCGCGGGGCGGCCTCATAGGCGGTGCGCAGGGTTTTGTTGGCCACATTGGCCAGGATATTCGGAAAATCCGACTCACTGTGCATGGCACGGGTGGCCAGTTCATGCCGCGTCAACCCCCTGGTGGTGTGGACCCCGCCACTTTCCACAAACACCCTGGCCATCTCCAGCAGGGTCATGCCGCGCCACTCGCGGGCGGCATCGGAGAGCTTGTGGGCCGTCGGCTCAAAACGGTGCAGCAGGGCATTTTCCACCGCCGAGTTGCGGGTGGTTCGTTCATCCTGGCCGGTCATCACCACGTGATTGCGGATCTCTCCAGGACTGCTGGAACGCCGGGCGGCCTCATCGATGAGACTCCGGCGGGCTTCGTCCAGGCCGACGCCCTCTTTCACCAGTCGGTCGGCAAAGGTGCGCTCCACTTTCAGCTTCTCCTGGGCGTCGTAGATGTCCACCGTGCGCTTCCGTTCGGCGGCAACCGCCTGGCGGGTCATGACTGCAGCATCCTCTGCACTGGTGGATCGGGTCGGCGCAAGGGAATCGGCGGGTTTTGTCGCCACCTCCTCCGGGGGTTTGGTCGGCGCAGGCATATCGGCTCCTCTGGGCGACGACTCTTGACGGGTGGCAATCTCAGCGACAGGCTCTGCCGCCACTTCAGTTTTCACAGGCTCAGGCATCTCATCAGCTCCTCTGGTATGGATCAGTTGGCAGGGGTGTTTGGTTGGTTCGGTGGAACGGAAGCCCGCACCGGGGTCGGCACCAATCGGGACGGCGGACAACTCCAACGGCATCCAGTCCACCGCCCGCCAGACAGGTACTTTCCCTCGCTCCTCGGTGACTTCATAACGGCGCACGGTGTATCCCACGGAGACGTTGCGCAGGATCCCGTCCTGGACATCTTTGAAGATTGAAGCCACATCGTCCCGACTGGAAAACCGCACGACGGCGCGACCCTCTCCGTTGGCAATCCAGGCCCGCTCCACCACCCCCAGGATGCTGTCCAGAGCAGATGCGTTGTGACTGTTCAGCAGGGGGGCCCCGCTGTTCAGTCGGGAGAGATCTACACTGCCGGGATCCATGGAGAGTGCCTCGTCATACGGATCCCCTGTCATCCAATCCCGTCTGCGTACCGTGGCTCCGGTAGACCAGACCATCTCGACGGTACGGTCATCCCCGTTCACCGTTCCTGGGAGGAAATTGGCCGACCGGACTTGCATCGGCAGATCGACTTGTTTATGCGGCGGTTGTTGTGGCATTGGCAGTCTCCATTGGCTTTTGTTGGCCATTCTTTGTCGTCTGGCGGGCGTCTATGTCGACGACGATCTTGTACAGATCCCAAACCTGGTACATCTCCTTGAATTCAGCCATCACCACATCGGGGTCGTACCCCTGGCGCGAAACCGCCGTCTGGGGCGACATCAGCCCGGCCCGAACAGCGAGAATTTCCGCCATGATGTCTTTTTGCGGATCCACGGCCTCGAACCGGGGTGGGGTCCATTGCAACCGGATGGGGACATTGCCAAACAATCCGGCGGCCTGGGCCGTCGCCAAGAAGCGGTTCCAAACCGGCTGGCACAACTGCGGAATCAGCACATGCCGCTGCGTCGCATCTACCCGGCGGCGGAATTCAATCAACCCTGCCCGGATGGAGGAGTAGTTGACCTTGGAGAGATCCCCCGTCAGCAGCTCATAGGTCAGCCCCAGGCCAGCCGCCACCGCATGGTTGTGCAACTGGGCATATTCCGCATAGCCAGAGGTGGAGGCCGGTTGGCCAAAACGAATGTCCCGGCCGGGGGGCAGATACTCCAACATGCCCGGCACTAGATCCTCCACCTGCTTGAATGACTCCTCCTCCCCACCCGTGTTGGGAGGCGGTTCTGCGTTGGTCACAAAGCCGACAAAGCAGGCCTCCATTTTTTTC
>CAIWLA010000030.1 GCA_903913345.1 uncultured Magnetococcales bacterium
CCCGTGATAGTAGGCCTGGACAAGATGGGCATCGTTGACGGACAGTGGCCTGAAAACGATACGGAGATGATGACGCTCCTCCTTCTCGTCTATGTGCAAAATATTGCCATCCAAGACAATTTTGGTCACTGGGTCCGTCTCTGTACGGGTGTCAACCATTTGGACAGGCAGTGCAAAGCGCACCTTGATCGGGGCAAACATCACGGCGTCACAGGGCAATGGCTCACGGTTCAGGACGATGCAAAGGCCGCCGTCCGACAGATTGGCCATCCAACCGCGCAGGGTTTGCTTGTCCATTCGACATTCGACGGCGATCGGGTGGTTGGGTGCCACACGGGGGGAGACGCGACGACCCATTGGGCCATCGGTCGAGACAATGTGCCGCAGCGTGGCGGTACCCGATCTCCACTCCACCCTGACCACAGTGGCCTGCAGACCACTGGGCAGATGGGGCAGTGCCAGATGGGTGATTCCCTCTTTGTGCATGGCCATCAGCGATTCTGCCTGAATCTGGATCAGAACCTCTTCCGCACCGTACTGGAGCACCAATCCCTGGTTGACAATGGGAATCCCTGCAAACCGGTTAAAAAAACGAATCTCCTGGATGCGACTGTGAACGGTTTGAAACTCCCGGACAATATCGACACGGTTTTTAAGGTTCGGGTCGTCCAGATAGACGGAGAGACGGCACAATGGCGCATTGTTCAACAGGCAGACCCGTTCCTCGATGCGGACAGGCTCCCCGAAAAAGGCCCCCATTCCCAATACAATCCCCTTGAACAACGCGCACAATTTGCGTGCCGAGAGGTAGGCAACGGCGACTTCACCCTGTTTCAGGCGATAGGTTCGGATGTCGGGTGGTTTCACCCCCGTACTGGCGTTGCCGAACGCCGACAGTATATCCTTTGATAAATGTTCCAAAATATCCAAGGTCCGCCACTCATCCTGGATCAACCCCATGGAACGGCCCATGGCCAGCAGACCGGTACTCATGTGTTGGCCCAGTTGTTCCAGGGTTTGCGCCTGGGTGATGCCCAACAGGTGGGCAGAGGCCGCAAACAGATCGGTTGCCCCTTCATCCGGGTAGAATCGGTCTGGTGAGAAGCGTTGTTCGACCAGGTTGGCCCCTTGCATGGCTTTTGCCCATGCCCCCTCGCCGCAGCGCGATTCCAGAAAATCCTCCAGTGCCAGAAAAATAATGCCGTGCATCGGTCATCCAACCTCTATATCCTCAGGGGTTCGCACCGGTGGCGGTGTTCCCGCGACCAACTCGTATCAAACGCATACCTCTGGAGACGATTCATGGCCACAACCATCCATTCCCCCCTGATCATTCTCGGCTCCGGTCCCGCCGGTTACACGGCGGCCATTTATACAGGACGGGCCAACCTGAGTCCCACCCTGATTCAAGGGATGCAACCGGGCGGGCAGCTCACTGTTACCACAGAAGTGGACAATTTTCCAGGTTTTGAAGAAGGTATCCAGGGACCGGAGTTGATGCAAAAAATGGAGGCCCAGGCCAGGCGGTTTGGCACCCATATCCTCTCGGATTTGATCACACAGGCGGATCTGGATTCAAACCGCCGACAGGGAGGGCCTTTTCGCCTGACCGGCGATTCCGGGGATGTTTATACCTGTGACGCGCTCATCGTGGCCACGGGGGCCTCTGCCCGGTGGCTGGGACTGGAAGCCGAAAAACGGTTGAGCGGTTATGGAGTATCCGCCTGTGCCACCTGCGATGGATTTTTTTATCGCGGGCAGGAAATTGCCATTGTGGGGGGTGGCGACACCGCCGTGGAAGAGGCCCTGTTTCTCACCAACTTTGCCAGCAAGGTTTCCATTATCCATCGTCGGGAGGCATTGCGGGCGGAAAAGGTGATGCAGGAACGACTGCTGGCCCATCCCAAGGTTCATCCCATCTGGAACTCGGTCGTGGAAGATATTCTGGGGGATCCCAAGGCGGGCGGTGTATCGGGTGTGCGGTTGAAAAACATCAAGACGGGCGAGTCGCAGATTCTCGCGGTGACCGGTCTGTTTGTCGCCATCGGTCACACCCCCAATACCGCCATTTTTGGCGATCAACTGGACAAGGACGAGACGGGTTATCTGCTCACCAAACCCCACTCCACCGCCACCAACATTCCGGGGGTCTTTGCAGCGGGCGATGTACAGGACAAGACCTTTCGTCAGGCCATCACCGCCGCAGGCACCGGCTGCATGGCCGCCCTGGAGGCAGAACGCTATCTGAATGAGCTGTCCGGGGCCGCCACACGCATTTAAACCGCACCTACATCGGGATATGCCGTTTTTTATACGTCATTCCCACGCAGGCGGGAATCCAGAGGGTATCGACGAAACCTGGATCCCCGCTTTCGCGGGGATGACAGAAACGACGTGTTCCGAAACAAGTTTGGCTTAAGAAAAAAACGATTTCAGGCGAAGACGCTGATGGATTTGACCTGATTGGCCGGATCCCGTGCCCGGAATTCGGAGACCAGAAAGTCCGACATGCGTTGAAACGAGGCCGCTGCCTGGGCAGGACCGACCTTTTCCAGGACGGACGTTTCCACGAGCGGTCGATCGAGGCGGTAACGAAGCGACTCCAGCAACCGTCCACGCTCTGCCGAATCCGCACTCCCAACCGCCTGTTCCCCGCTTTGCTGTTCGGTACTCGTGACACTTCTGACGTGTACCTGCTCAAAATTATTGGTCTGGATCTGCCCGTTCACCTTTTGCAGGTTGGCATAACCCTGCAAAGGGTCGAACATTCCGAAACTGGCATTGGCCGATATGGTGTTTATCATGGGCGACTCATCAATCGTATCGACATGGCATCAGGAAGAGACATCCACCTTGTGACCACTGCCACCCGCTGCGGCATCCCGGACCTCTGGTGCGGCACTGGCGGCGGCGCGTCTCATGGCCGCAGCGGCCTGTTCCTGACTGACCCGATCCGCTTCCACGCTGGCCTCCTGAGACCGGGCCTGCGCAGCACGTTGGTTGAGCAACTCTTCGGCCTTGGTCCGGGACGACTGATCGTCCGATGAACGGGCATGGACATTGCTGCCCTCTTTTTGTATCTTCTCGACGTTGTTGGCCTGCACCTGCTCGGCATTGTTGGTGCGAATCTGCCCACTGACACCAGCCGCGTTGTGGCTGTTTGGCAATGAACCCGGTGCTCCGTGTGCGGCCGTTTGGGACAGTGAACTCACCATTGGAAACGCTCCCTTGTGTTGTGTACAATGACAGACCATGCGGACGACAGCATCCCTACTTGGATCCTCGGACACTGCGCCCAAAAAATCAAGTGGTTTTTTAGTAAATAAAGAGTGACTGACGGAGGGATGCCATGGCTTTGGCCCTGTTTGACCTGGATAATACCTTGCTGGCCGGTGACAGCGACCATCTGTGGGGACAATTCCTGGTCACCCGAAAAATAATCGATGGACCGCACTTTGAGGCAAAAAACAATCAATTTTTCGAGGATTACACCCAGGGCACGCTGGACATCCAGGCCTATCTGGCGTTTCAATTGGCCATTCTGGCCCAATTCGAGCCAGCCACCCTGTACCGTTGGCGGGAGAGTTTTGTGACGGAGATGGTCTTGCCCATCATTGCGCCCCAGGCCCGAACCCTGGTTGCCTGGCATCGGCAGAGGGGAGAGACCCCCGTCATTATCACGGCAACCAACCGCTTCGTCACCGGCCCGATTGCCCAGGCCTTGGGTGTCGATCATCTCCTGGCCACCGAATTGGAGGAGTGCGATGGCCGTTTTACCGGACGGTCAAGCGGTATTCCCTGTTTCCGGGAGGGCAAGGTGTTGCGATTGAGGCAGTGGATGCAAGAGAACCGGACCTCCCTGGACGACAGTTGGTTTTATAGCGATTCCCACAATGATCTGCCTCTGTTGGCGCAGGTGGCCCATCCCGTGGCGGTTGACCCGGACCCAACCCTGCGCCAGATGGCCATGGAGAAGGGATGGGAGATCCTCTCGTTGCGTCAGTCAACCCTTCCGACACGGGTATAATCGCCCATGATGCCATTCCTGCGCCTTGGCTCCCCCTGGACCGGATCAAACAAAGGGTTCCTCTCCGGTTGGCTGATCGGGTTGTTGGCGTTGGCCTGGTTGCTCCCCGGTCTGGTGGGCCATGATCCCTGGAAACCGGACGAAGCCTACAGCATGGGTTTGATCCTCCACATCCTGGAATCCGGTGATTGGGTCGTGCCCACCCTGGGCGGCGAACCCTTCATGGAAAAACCGCCCCTCTATTATCTCACCGCCGCCGGCCTGGCCCGCGCCCTCTCCGCCTTTTTGCCCTTGCACGATGGCGCGCGACTGACCAGCGGTCTTTACATGGGAATTGTCCTGCTGTGCATGGCCATGACCGGACGGGAACTCTACGGCAAGGGCAACGGCCGCATCAGTCTGGTCATTTTGATGGGGTGCATCGGTCTGGTGCCCCTGGCCCATCAGATGATCACCGACACGGCACTCCTGGCCGGTTTCGGGACCGCCCTGTATGGACTCACCCTCAGCCGACGACGGCCCATCCCAGGCGGTCTCCTGCTGGGTTTGGGGGTGGGCATGGGGTTCCTGGCCAAAGGTTTGTTGGCCCCCCTGGTCATGGGGTGCGTGGCCAGCCTTTTGCCGCTGTTTCCAGAGTGGCGCAACCGCCGCTTCGCCCTCTCCTTGACCATTGCCCTGCTCGCAGCACTCCCGTGGTTGACAATCTGGCCCATCACCCTCTACCACCGCCACCCCGATCTGTTCAATGTGTGGTTCTGGGAGAATAATTATGGCCGTTTTTTTGGCTCTTCCGCCCTGGCCACATCCCAGGAGCCGGGATATTACCTGAAGGCCCTGCTCTGGTTTACCGGACCGGCACTCCCCCTGGCCCTGCTCTCCCTGTGGCGATACGGCAACCGGGGTAAAGGAAACTCTCCCGCCGATCCCTGCCCACCCTGGCGGCTGCCTGTGGTCATGGCCGGTGTGCTCCTGGTCACCCTGTTCGCCTCTGCGGCCACGCGCTCTCTGTATATCTTGCCGTTATTGCTGCCTGTTTCATTGTTGGCAACCCCTGCCATAGCCGGTCGCGACCCCTCTCTTCTCCCTCCTCCCCACCGCTATTGGGGCAAAGTGCTCTTCACCCTGTTCAGCGGCCTGGGCCTCCTGATCTGGTTGGTTTGGCTATTGGCCATCGGTCGGGTTTTTGCGTCGGGCCATTGGGATATCGGCGGGTTTGCGGAATCTTTTGTCCTCCCGGAACCGGAAGGGGGGCTGTTCCATGGCCCGACCTTCGCCCTGGCCGTGGCGGCCAGCGTGGCCTGGATCCTGGGAAGAGGTCATATTGGTCGATCGGCACCCCATCTGATGACGGGCTGGACCGGCGGAGTGGCCCTGGTGTGGCTCTTGGCCATGACCCTCTGGTTGCCCGTCATCGATTATGGCAAAAGCTATCGCACCATGGTGACGGAGATCCGGAAGGCATTGCCCCTCTCCACCCCCTGTCTGGCCAGTCGGGGACTGGGAGAACCGCAACGGGCCATGTTGCACTATTTTGGCCATATTTTGACCCGACGTGTTGAACAGGGTGGTGCGGCACAAGAGTGCAATCTGTTGTTGCTCCAAACCACCATCGGAGAAAAGATCGATCCCCCCATCAACGGGCCGGTATTGTGGCAAGGGGGACGACCGGGCGACACGAAAGAACGGTATTTTCTGTATCCATATCGACCACAAGAAACCTCATTCCCGCCTGCGCGGGAATGAGGTTTTCCCTTGTTGACCGTCCATCACCGTGTGACGGCCACTCCTCTTACCATCAGGGCATCCACGAACCCATGCGACCCATGGTGGACCCCATGCTGTAGGCCATGGTGTGCAACTCGTTGGCCATGGTTCTCAGTGCCTCACGCGCATTATGAATGCGAATGGCGGGAGAGGCGGCCATGGCCTCCAAACTGGGCATGGGTGTTTGCGGCCCTGCCCCCGGCACGAGGGGTATCCCGTTTACATTCATAATATCCATCATATGCGGGGGAAGATGGTCGTTCTCAGGAGTGGCCAGTACGTAGGCCCGCAGAACGTCCGAATCCTGTTTCAGTCGAGTCACCAGAACCGCCGCATTTCCCATGCCTTCCATCATGGCACCGATATTTTCGTCGGTTGCATTTTTTGACATCCTGTTCATCATGGTTGCCGCGTTGACCATGCCATCCACGATTGTTTTGAATTTATCTGGCGTTAGATTGCTCATGAGCATACCCATGAGCACCTCAGGCCCAGGCTGACCGGACGGTGGATTCGCCGCACCGGTACTGGTACCGGCACTGGTATTGGCGTAGCTGCGGTCGATCCATTCAAAGTGTGTCAACACGGCAGTCGCGAACAGAACGACCAGGCCCACGCCAATCCAGCGGAAAATGGCTTCGAGCCGCTGATACCGTTTTTCATTGCTGGCCACGGCTTCGGTCAAAGCTTGCAGGCTTTCCGTCAACTGGGCCAATTTTTCAGAGTCGTGCATTGTGTTTGTCTCCTTGCCTTTTTTGGAAGATGGTCAGGATGATTGAATAGCTCAAAGCAATCAAAAAAGTCAATAGACAAAATACATGTGTAAATGAAACACCTGAATCGTCTCTCTCATGGGCTTAGTTCAACTCTGGGCAGGGGGTGACCGCCATCCAGATAACCACTCGGAAATCCCTGGATTTCCGCCTGCGCTGGAGAAAATCTCTTGACATTCTGTCAGAAATTAAAGAGTGTTGTAACGA